>NZ_JBEPNF010000011.1:0-142491 GCF_040546085.1 Arthrobacter sp. UYEF21 | reverse complement strand
GGCAGCGAGGCCGGTGATCTGCCACGCCCGAAACCAGAATCCGCGGCCGACACCGAAATCCATCAAGACCAACCCCGGATCGGTGGATCAAGGCTTAGGCGGGGCGGCGCAGGCGGTGCGGCTGGTACGCCGAGGCCTGGTCCACGTCTTCGGCGCCGCGCATGACCGGGACCGCGAAAGTCACCACCAGGCGGGCTTCGGCGGCGTCGGTGGACCGGATGGTCAGGCTCCTCGTGCCGGGCGGCACGGACGGCGTGAACACCTGAAGGTTCCGCGAACCCACGCTGGCGGTGTCCCGCAGTGTGTAGACAGTGCCCCAATGATCTTCGACGGCAATTTCGGGAACTGTCCTGCCGGCCGCGGACTCCACGTGGATATTGACCACCAGGCAGGTGCTCCAGACTTCCACGGACAGCACCGTGAAGTCTGCGGCCCTGGTCATATGAAGCCCGAACGTGGGCGGCAGGAGCATCTGGCGGAGGGTGCCTTTCGGTATCAGGTTTCTCATTTTCGACCCCAATTTTGCTAAGTGTGCTTTCAATTACCGCGCTACGATGACGCCCTGTCAAGATTCCCCGGGGATCCCGCGCCGCACACTGTGGAAAGCCGCACTGACCGGCGATAACGCATGCGGTGACGGCCGTCCGGGACTACGCTGCCGCCGTCGGCCGTTAGGCGAAGCCACAAGTGGGTACGCCGCTATCGATGCTTCTGCACCCGGCAGGCGGCACTCGGCGACGGGGTGATCGGTCTTGGAAACAGCGGGTTGAGGCAGGCGGTACGGGGAGCGGGGCCCACCACGCTGGAAGGGCTAACACCCGGCGGCATTGGGATGGCCCCCGGCGGTGCCGGGGGCCATCTTTACCGGGCGGGTCACCCGCAAACTGCCGATACGCTGACTGGCGCTGTGGCGTGCCCAAACGGCTAACCGCCCTAAGAAGGCAGATGAAAAAACAACGCGTCCGGATCCTCCCGGTACTGCCGTTCTAGCACTGTGCCGACGACGGTTCAAGGGTTCCCCGCCGGTAACTTTCCCGACGCAGGGCGGGGCGGGGCTACCCCGGTAGCGAACGGGCGGGCCCTTTGTCGGCAGGGGTCTATATATTGAAGGAATGACCCAGACTCCGCTGCAGGATTCCGCCAGTTCCTCCCCCGATTCCGACGCCGCCACCGCGGGCGCTGTCCGGCCGCCGGTCGCCAAGCAGGTCAGGCACGAGCGGACCCACCACGGCGACACCTTCGTGGACAACTACGAATGGCTGCGCGAGAAGGACTCCCCCGAGGTCGTGGAGCACCTGAAGGCCGAGAACGCCTACCAGGAGGCGGTCACCGCGCACCAGGAGCCACTCCGCGAGGCAATCTTCCAGGAAATCAAGGGCCGCACGCAGGAGACAGACTTATCTGTCCCGAACCGGAAGGACGGCTGGTGGTACTTCAGCCGGTCGGTCGAGGGTAAGGAGTACGGCATCCAATGCCGCGTCCGCGCGCAGGACACCCGCAACCCGGTGACTGACTGGACTCCGCCGGCGGTGCAGGCCGGCGTCGAGATCCCCGGCGAGGAAGTGCTGCTGGACGGCAACGTCGAAGCCGAGGGCAAGCCGTTCTTCTCTGTGGGCGGCTCGGCCGTCACGGTGGACGGGAACCTCTACGCCTACGCTGTGGACAACGCGGGCGACGAACGCTTCACGCTCCGCATCAAGGACCTGCGCACCGGCGAGCTGCTGCCTGACGTCATCGAGAACATCTTCTACGGCGTTAGTTTCTCCCCCGACGGCACCCGCATCTTCTACACCGTGGTGGACGATTCGTGGCGCCCCTACCAGGTCAAATCCCACATCCTGGGCACGCCCGTTACCGACGATGAGGTGATTTACCAGGAGGACGACGTCGCCATGTGGCTGGGCTTTGAGCTCTCCTCGGACAGGCGTCACCTCGTGCTGGGCATCGGCTGCTCCGAGTACAGCGAGACCCGCCTGCTGCGCTTTGATGACCCGACGGCGGCGCTCACCACCGTGATTTCCCGCGACGAACGCGTGCTCTACGAGGCCGAGCCGTTCCTGCTCGAAGGCCCTGACGGCGAAAAGTCCGAGCGGATCCTCATCACGCACAACCGGAACGCCGTGAACTCCATGGTCTCCCTCATTGACCCGGCCGAGCTCGCCAAGCCGCTGGCCGCGCAGCACTGGAGCACCGTCGTCGAACATTCCCACGACGTCCGCGTCAACGGTGCCGGCGTCACCGCCACACACCTGATCGTCTCTGTCCGCAAGGACACCATCGAGCGCGTGCAGGTGATGGGACTTTCCGGTCTGGGGACGCCCGCGCAGGAAGCCCCGGTGGAGCCCGCGTTCGACGAGGAGCTGTACACGGCCGGCGTCGGCGGTTCGGACTATGAGGCGCCGGTCATCCGGCTGGGCTACACCTCCTACTTCACGCCGTCGCGCGTGTACGACTTTGTCCTGCCCACCCCGGCGCAGCCCGCCGGTGAACTGCTGCTCCGCAAGGAAAGCCCGGTCCTGGGCGGCTACTCCGCGAGTGACTACGTGGCCACGCGCGAATGGGCCAACGCTACGGACGGCACGCGGATCCCGCTGTCCGTGCTGCGCCACCGGAGCGTAAAGCAGAATTCGACGGCGGCGGGCCTGGTCTACGGGTATGGCTCCTACGAGATGAGCATGGACCCCGGATTTGGCATCTCGCGGCTGTCCCTGCTGGACCGCGGCGTGGTGTTTGTGATTGCGCACATCCGCGGCGGCGGCGAACTGGGCCGGCACTGGTACGAGGACGGCAAAAAGCTCACCAAGAAGAACACCTTTACCGATTTTGTGGACGCCACCGACTGGCTGGCGGGCTCCGGCTGGGTCTCGCCATCGCGAATCGCCGCGCTGGGCGGCTCCGCAGGCGGGCTGCTGATGGGCGCCATCGCCAACCTGGCGCCGGAAAAGTACGCCGCCGTGGTGGCGCAGGTGCCGTTTGTGGATGCCCTCACCACCATCCTGGATCCGGAGCTTCCACTGTCCGCCCTGGAATGGGAAGAGTGGGGCAACCCCATCACGGACCCGGGCGTGTACCAGTACATGAAGTCCTATTCGCCCTATGAAAACGTTCATTCTGTGGCGTACCCGAAGATCGCCGCTGTGACATCCTTCAACGACACGCGTGTCCTCTACGTGGAGCCCGCCAAATGGGTGCAGGCCCTGCGGTCCGCGACGACGGGGTCGGAGCCGATCGTGATGAAGATCGAAATGGACGGCGGCCATGGCGGCGCGTCCGGCCGGTATGTCCAGTGGCGCGAGCGGGCGTGGGACTACGCGTTCATCGCCGATTCCCTCGGCGCCACGGAACTGCTTCCGGGGGCCGGCCTGCGGTAACACTGTGCCCGGCAGGCAGTACCCAAAAAAGCTAGCCATGCTTACTATGGTCTGATGTAGTGCTGTCCGCTGGGGGGCAGATCAAACCGCGTCGGAACTTGAGGTGACGTGAGCATGATTTCCCAGCGCAGCGAGGGCGGTGCCACAACCGGAGCCACGGGCACGGGCCTGCACTTGATCTGGCCGGCATTGTTTACCGACGCCACCGGTAGGGCGCGGCAATGTGCCGTTGCCCTCCCCGCCATTGCGGCCCTTCTGGCCAGCCTCACGTGGGCATCGTGGCCGGACGGCGGAACGTACCTTCCGGTCCAGGAGTACCAACCCAGCATGGTGCTGGTTCCCGCCGCCAACCCACATGAGCCCGCCATGCGAATTGCACCTGCCGGCTGGCAGAGTCCGGAATCGCACTGGGTATTCCCTTTCGACCCGCCGGATTCCCCGGAAGATGACGGCAACCAGGCCCTGGCGGTGACCACCGCCGACGGTTCAGTGACCTACAGCATGGAGTTCGCACTGGTCCGGGCCGAGGATGGCGAGCCGATGGAAACGAGGAATGAAGCGTACGCCTTCGCCAACTGCACGGGCTGCACGGCGGTGGCCGTGGGATTTCAGGTGGTGCTGCTAGAGGGACAAACCGATGTCATTGCTCCGGAGAACCTATCCGCGGCCGTGAACTATGACTGCGTCGAATGCCTCACCTATGCGCTGGCCAACCAGCTGGTTCTGACCCTAAACGACCCGTTGAGCGACGACGGATGGGCGCAGCTGTCGGCACTGTGGTGCGAAATCGACGAATACGGCGAGGACCTTCCGGACGTCCCCTTGTCCGAGATCCAGTCCCGGCTCGAGGCGTACAAGGGGCAGATCATCGCGATCGTCCAGGCCGACCCTGGTGACCCGGGTGACCCGGGTGACCCGGGTGACCCGGACGACGGCATCGCCACGTCCACTGAAACCGCTGCCCCCGCCACCGCAGAACCGACGCTGCCTGCCTAAGGCGCCCGCCGCCGTCGTCCGCTCCCAGCGTGGAGGCACCCGCGGTGCCACGGACCCGTTCCAAGGCGCTGGCCTGTGGTAACGCGTCAAGGATGCAGGGCTCAACAGCGCCGGCTTGGACCGGCCGCCCATAGCTGTGAATGCGTACTACCCAAAAAAACTAATCATGCTTATCATTGTGGCGCTGGGCATGGGAGTCGCCGCCACCAGCTAAGGAGCAGAAATGCCGCTGAGCAAGGGAACCGCCGTGGAATGGAACACGCCCCAGGGACCCACCCGCGGCAAGATTGTGGAGAAGAAGACCAGCGACTTCGAACTGGACGGGAACCAACACCGGGCCAGCGAGGATGAACCCCAGTACGTGGTGGAGTCCGCCAAGACCGGTGCCCGAGCAGCACACAAGGCGTCCGCACTGACCGAGACGAAGTAAGCCGTGGCCGGGCAGCATCACGACGTCCTCATCATCGGCGGCGGCAATGCAGGCATTTCCCTGGCGGCACGCCTGCACCGGTACGGCGTCAAGGATATTGCGGTGGTGGAGCCCAAGGACCACCACCTGTACCAGCCGCTCTTTTCCCACATCGCCGGCGGCAAGGCCAAGGCTGCGGAAGCCATCCGGTCGCAGGCCTCCGTCACTCCCCGGGGTGTGGAGTGGATCCGGGACGGAGCCTTGGTTATCAATGCCGCAGCCAACACGGTCACGCTGGACTCCGGCGAGCAGATCACCTACGGCCACGTGGTGGTCTGCCCGGGCCTGCAGCTGGACTGGGACAAGATTCCGGGGCTCGCCGCCGCGGTCCATTCCCCGTTCGGAGCATCGCACTACGAGTTCGGACTGGCCCCCAAAGCCTGGACCCTGCTCAGCAGCCTCAAGGCCGGCACCGCGGTGTTCACCATGCCATCCGGACCGGCCAAATGCGCCGGGGCCGCCCAGAAACCCATGTACCTGGCCTGCGACTACTGGAAGGAACTCGGGGTCCTCGCTGACATCCGGGTGCTCATGGTCCAGCCCTATCCCACCGTCTACGGCGTGCCCGGGGTGGACGATGAGCTCAACCGGAAAATCGCGGAGTACGGCATCGAGCTGCGCCTCAACAGCGACGTGACAGCCGTTGATCCCGCCGGCCAGACCGTGCTGATCCGCGACACCGCAGCCGGGACCACCGAGGAACTCCGCTACGACGTCCTGAACGCTGTGCCGCCGCAGTCGGCACCGGACTGGCTCAAGGCTACGGATCTGCCGGCCGCCGGCGATGAAGGCGGGTTCGTGGAGGTGGACCCGGAAACCCTCCGGCACCTCCGCTACCCGAACGTCTGGTCCCTGGGCGACGCCGCCGCAACCACCAACTCAAAGTGCGGCGGCGCGCTGCGCAAGCAGAGCAAAGTATTGGCGAAGAACCTCGTGGCTGCCCGGAAAGGTGCACCGCTGAAGGAGAAGTACAACGGCTACGCGGTGTGCCCGTTCACCGTTTCCCGCTCAACCGTCGTGTTTGCCGAGTTCGACGCCGCCTACCGGCCCATGCCCACTATCCCCAAGGTCCCCACGTGGAAAGAGAGCCGTGCGTCCTGGGTGGTGGACCGCGACGTTTTCCCGCAGGTTTACTGGAACCTGATCCTCAAAGGCCGGGCCTAGTGAGAGAGCGTTGGGGAAAAAAGCGCATCAAGTGAGGGAGCGTGTGAATTAGGCGGTCGATGGGCGGACGACGGCGGCAGTCGCCTCCGCGATGGCCTGCTCTTCGTCGGTGGGCACCACCAAAACGGGAATGGCGGACTCCGGTGTGGAAATCACCCTCGGTTCCTTGGAACGCTGGCCGTTCAGGCCGCCGTCGAGCTCTATGCCCAGCGCACCCAGTTTGTCCGCCACCAGGGCCCTGAACTGGTGTGAGTTCTCGCCGATGCCCGCGGTAAACACCAAAGCCTTCGCGCCGCCGACGGCCACGTGGTAGCCGCCGATGTACTTGGCCAGCCGGTAGGACGTGACCGCGAGCGCCATGGACGCTTTGGCATCACCGGCCTCGGAGGCTTCCACCACGGACCGCATGTCGTTGTTACCGGCGAGGCCCTTCAGCCCGGATTCGCGGTTGAGCATGGTGTCGATGTCCTCCGGGGTCCAGCTGGCCCGGCCCAGGAACACGAGGATGGAAGGGTCCAGGTCGCCCGAGCGGGTACCCATCACCAGGCCCTCGAGCGGGGTGAAGCCCATGGACGTGTCCACGGATTTTCCGCCCTGGATGGCCGTGACGGAGGCGCCGTTACCCAGGTGCGCGATGACGCCGTCGAACTCTTCCACCGGCACATCCAGCAGCGCTGCGGCGCGGTGCGTGACGTATTCGTGGGAGGTGCCGTGGAAGCCGTAGCGGCGGATTCCGTGCTCAGTGTAGAGCGAGTCCGGGACGGCGTACCGCCAGGCGTGCTCGGGCAGGCTGCGGTGGAAGGCGGTGTCGAACACGGCAACCTGCGGCAGGTCCGGCCACTTTTTGGTGATGGCGCGGATGCCCAGGACGTTGGCGGGGTTGTGCAGTGGCGCCAACGGGTTGAGGCGCTCGATGGCGCGGGTGATCTCGTTGTCGATCAGGACGGGTTCGGCGAACCGCTCCCCGCCGTGCACTACCCGGTGGCCGACGGCGCCCAGCTCCAGGTCGCCGAGCTCGGCGTGGATGGCCGCGTCCACCTGCTCCAGCGCCTCCGCATGGTCCCGGGGACCGTCAATTTCGCCGTCGCCATCGCCGCCGTTGCCCATACCGATCTTCTCGATCAGCCCCTCGGTGAGCACCCTGCCGGCCGCGACGTCGCGGACCTGGTACTTGAGCGAAGATGAGCCGGAATTGATGACGAGTACAAGCATGGGGCCTCCTGAGCCTCTGTGGCGTGGTTACTGCCACTATATGTACTCGTTGCGTCGGCGGCCGAAGCCTGCATAGAGTCGGCAGACACGTTGCACCACGCAGAGAGGGACTTCCATGCCGAACGACACCACTCAGCCCGATAACACCAACCCGGACACCGACACGCCGGATTCGGCAAACACCGGCGGAACGCAGGACCCCACCGGCGTCGCGGGCGCCAACCCGGCCCTGGACGACACCGGAAAGCCCAAAGCCGGGGAAACGGGCGAGGCCGCGGAACAGCCCGAGGATCCGCAGAACCTGGACCTCACGCCGGAAGGCCTGTCCGATGAGCCGGCCAAGCAGGAGGACCCGGACAGCGTCGCCAAGCCCGAGAACAGCTAACCGCACCAAAAAGCAACGCCGGCTCACTCAATGCCCAATCCGGGCTCCGGAGAGGGCGTTAAGTGACCCAGGGTTGCAGTTGTGCGTCCGTTAGGAAACGGCCGCCGGGCGCACTGCAGTGGCCGGGTCCACGGCCTCCACGGCGATGAGGACTATCCCCAGGTCGCGGACCTTCGCGAGCACCCCGTAGAGCGCCGCCTGGTCCGCGATGCGCCCGCAGAGCTTTGTGGTGCCGTCGGCCTCGTGGGTCACCGTGAGGTCATCGAACCAGGCAGACCAGTGCTGGTCGAGGTGCCCGCCGATACGAATCTCGTACTCGGCGGGCACCTGTTGTTTCGGGGACGCACTCACCGCGTCTTCACCCGGGCCGCCGTCGCACTGCTCCGCGCCGCCGTGGTGCGCAGCCCGCTCCAGAGCGAGTAACCCAGCCCGATCAGGGCGACGCCGGTGGGAATGGCGAACAGCCTTTCGTTGAGCTGCGGCAGCAGCGGGATGGCGAGCGTCGCCACGGACCCGGTGGCAAGCAGCGCCGCTGCCCAGCGTGCCACCACCTTCGCGCGGAACAGTGCGACGCCGAAGACGAGTCCGCCGCCCAGGAACGTGACGGCGGAGGCCAGGTTGAGGACCGGCATCAGGCCGATGTCGCCGTGCACCGGCTCCCCCAGAATCAGGGCAAAGACGTCGTTGACGTAGCCGGGGTTGCTGCGGGCGAGGGTGGGAAAGACAACCGTCCCGATGACTTCGACGCTGGTCATGATCACGTAGCCGGCGCCGAACAGGAGGTAGCCAACCAAACCTAGCACTCCGGCCTGCGTCACCTGGCGCAGGTACATGCCGGTGATGCCGAGGAGCGCCAGCCCGGCCATCAGGATCTTCAGGCTTTGGCGGACCGTGTACTCGGTGGTGGTGGCGAACCCGGCGTCCAGGTGTGGGTGATTGATCTGGACGCCGATGAACAGCAGGCCTGCGGCGGCTGCGGACAAGCCGGCCCAGCGGGTGAGTTGGGTGGTGGTGACGGACATGGTGTGGCTCCCTGGGTTTGCTGCGGCGGCGGTGCGCTGCCGGTTAACTCCAAGGTAGGGACCGGAGGGGTGAGCGGGCGTCACCCCATGATGTGACTGACAGGGTGAAACCTGGGCGGTGCGACTGCGGCGTGCTACGGGATTATGTCCCTCTGGAGTCGTTTGAGCTTTCCAGCGATCCATCCAATGAGGAGGAGCATCGTCTCGTTACGGTGATTGCTCAACGCACAGGCATGACGGGCCTGTGCTGGTGACTCTTCCACTGCGGACTGACCGGACGTAGGCTGTGGATCGGAGAGCCGGGAAGCCTGGTCGGCCCGAGGGTCAGCGTGCCCGCGGAACGCCGTGGCGACCGCCTCGGTCGTTGTCACAGGACCGAGGGAAACGGGACCCGCCATGACATCAGCAGCAGATCCGGTCATTGACGCCACACGGCTCGTGAAGACTTTCGGCAGGACGCGCGCCTTGGACGGCCTTGATCTGCACGTCGGTCCGGGCGAGGTCCACGGATTTCTTGGCCCCAACGGGGCCGGCAAATCAACAACCTTGCGGGTGCTCCTCGGGCTCATCCGCCCAACCTCGGGAGCGGTGCGGGTGTTCGGGCTGGATCCCTGGCGGGACCCGGTCCGCACCCACCGGGACATCGCCTATGTTCCCGGGGATGTGAGCCTGTGGCCGAACCTGTCGGGCGGGGAAGTCATTGATCTGCTCACCGGATTGCGCGGCGGCTCCGAGGAGCGGCTGCGCCGGGACCTGATCGCTGAGTTTGAGTTTGATCCGCGGCGCAAGGCCCGGACGTATTCGAAGGGCAACCGGCAGAAGGTGGCACTCATCGCGGCGTTCGCTCGCCCGGCCCGGCTCTATTTGCTCGATGAGCCCAGTGCCGGACTGGACCCGGTGATGGATTCGGTGTTCCGCCGGCAGGTCCAGCGCGTCAGCGCTGACGGTGCGACTGTTCTGCTCTCCAGCCATATCCTCAGCGAAGTCGAACAGCTGTGTGGCCGGGTGACGATCATCCGTTCGGGCCGGGCCGTGGAATCGGGGACCTTGGCGGAGCTGAGGCATCTGAAACTCACCCATTTCCGCGTCGAGGGGGCTGATGCTGGCACGCTGGCAGCCCTGCCCTGGTTGCAGGGAGTCCGGACCGAAGGGGATGTTGTCGAGTTTGACGTGGACGCTGCCGACCTCAAAGCTGTGTTGGAAGCGGTCTCGGCGGCTAGGATCAGCGGCCTGAATGTTTCCCCACCATCGTTGGAGTCCCTGTTCCTGAGCCATTACAGCGACTCCAGCGGCAAGGTGCTCTGATGGCCGCGATCATGAGCCTTGTGCTGGTCCAGGCACGCAGGGACCGGATGGTCCTGACCGCCTGGATCCTGGGCATCGCCTTTCTGGGATTCGCCGTGGCAGGTGGGGTGGCCACAGAATTCGCGGACCAGGCCGACAGGGCGGCGATCATCAGTGTGGCGGCGGTGAGCCCGGCGTTCCTGTTCGTCCGCGGCCTGCCCGACGGGACCGGTATCGGTGCGGTGGTCTTCTTCCAGGGCTACGCCTTCACCGCCGTGCTCGCAGGACTAATGAGCACGTTTCTGGTCATCCGACATACCCGTACCGATGAAGAGCTCGGCCGCGCGGAGCTCATCGGGTCCGTGCCGATCCCGCGGGCCGCGTCAATGACAGCAACCCTTCTTCTGGGGACAGCCGCGAACGTGGTGCTGGCTCTGTGCGTGGCCGCAGGTTTCGCCGCAGCCGGGCTGCCCGGACCCGGGGCGCTTACGGCCGGGGCCGCCGTCGGCGCTGTCGGGGCCTTTTTCGTGGCCGTCGCCGCGGCCATCGCGCAGGTCATGCCCTCAGGGCGGGCCGCCAACGGCGCAGCAGCGGGCCTGGTCGGGGCAACATATTTCCTTCGCGGTATCGGCGACGCGTTCGGCACCCCGAGCGCCGACCTGACCCAGGTCACCAGCGGATGGGTCTCGCTGCTCTCGCCCATCGGCTGGGGCCAACGCTCCCGGCCGTTCTCAGCCGCCGATCCCGCGCCGCTGCTGGTCTTGATGGGGGCGGCCGCCGCCCTGGCCGTGACCGTACTCGTGATCAGAAGCGGCAGGGATCTGGGCGCCAGCCTGCTGCCTGAACGTGCGGGCCGAGAGCGTGCCGGCGCCGGGGGCGGCTCGTTCCTGGGCTTGGCTTGGCGACAGCAGCGGCCCACCCTGATGGGCTGGTGCTTCGCCGCGGCCCTGCTGGGAGGCATCGCCGGTGGGCTCGGGCCCGTGGTCACAGACGTGATTGGCGGCAATGAATCGCTCCGGGAGCTGATCGCACGGCTTGTCCCGGGCAGCCGGGCGGAGATCATCGATGTGTTCACCGCTGCCCTGCTGGGCATCGCCGGTGTCCTGGCCGCAGCCGCCGGCATCCAGGCGGTGCTGCGGCTCCGCGCAGAAGAAGCTGAGGGCCGGGCCGAACTTCTCCTGGCCACGCCCCGCTCCCGGGCACGGTGGCTTGGCGCAAACCTGGTCCTCGCGGCGGCCTCGGTGGCGGTCGTGGCCGTCGTCGCCGGGACCGCAGCGACCATCGGCCTTAGTCTCTCCGGCATGGCGAACGGCCCGCCGGGCCTGCTGGTGGCTGCCGCCTTGGCGCACGCCCCGGCCGCCGCTGTGTTCGTCGCGGCAACGGCGGTCCTCTTCGCAGCCGCGCCCAGGTTGAGTATTCCGCTGGGGTGGGGCATATTGGCTGGCGGCCTGGTCCTGGGTCAGCTCGGTGAACTGCTGCGCCTGCCCGCCTGGCTGCAGGACATGAGCCCGTTCCGGCACTCCGCGGCGATGCCCGTCGAGCCATTCGACCCCGCAGCCGCCCTGATCATGACCGCTATCGCCCTCGCCGGGGCGGGGATTGCCGCATACCTGCTCCGGCGGCGCGACCTCACCGCATGAGGCCAAGTCTCGGACAAGTGGTGCCCGTAAGGTGAACCAACGCGAACGTACCTCGTCAGGGGTAGATATTGCGTGCGTTCCGCGACGACCCTAGTTCAAAACCTACATCGCTGAAACCCCATGCCAGGGCCGATAAGTCACAGCAGGCCGCGGTCGTGCGCCCGGCCGACCGCCGACCGGCGGCTGGTAACGCCGAGTTTGGTGAAGATGTGCTTGGTATGAGTGCGCAGGGTGTTGTGCGAAATGAACAGCGCGCGGGCGATCTCCGGCCCGCTCAGCTCGCTGCCGAGGAGCCTGAGCACCTGCAGTTCCCGCTCGCTCAGCGGGTCAACGTACGACGGCGGCCGCTCCCCTGATTGCGAAGGTTCCGGTCGCGGGGATTGCGACTGCCGGGGTTCCGTTTGCGGACCGGCACCCGCGGTGAGCACGCGCTGAGCCCTGGCGGCAGCCCCGCCGTCGTGCGTTCCCACACTGTTTGCCTCACCGGCTGCACCACGCAGCAGCTCCAGCATGGGCGCCCCTTCGTCGAGGAACAGCCGCACGTATTGATCCGGTTCGGGGGATCCCGTCAATGCAGCGCCGAGCGCTTCCTGTGCCTCGCGGCGATGGCCCAGGACGTGGTGTGCCAGAGCCTGGAGCATGTGGATCTCCACCACGCTGCCCGCACGGCCGGATGCCGCGGCGCTCGCGAGCAACCGGTCCAGCAGGTCGATGACTCCCCCGGCGGCTCCGCTCTCCGGCTCGGCCCGCTCCTGCGCCATCAGCAGGCGAACCAGGGTGAGGTGGCTGTACTCCTGCATGTAGCTAACGCTGTCGGCGGCAGCAACCCCGGCCGCTCGTGCCCATGTGGCGGCCGTGGAGAACTTGCCTTGCCGTATCCAGACCCGGGCTTTGATGGCCGGGATGGGGCGCACATCCGGAAAGAACCCCGGCCGGAACAGCTGCTCCGCCTGGTCCAGGTAGCTGATGGCGCCGTCCGGGTTGCCCTCGTCCTGGGCCACCAGCGCCGTCGCCACGTACCACCGGTAGCGGCTTTCGGTCATCGGGCCTTTCGCCACAAACGCGGCGGCGGCCTCAAGGTGCTCCAGGGCGGCGCTGAGGTCGCCGGCCTGGCGGCAGATCTCGCTGAGTGCCACGTGCAGCTCAGCGCTCGCGCGCACCAGTGATTCTCCCTGGGTTTCGGCCTGCTGCAGCGCGAGCTCGCAGATTCGGTGCGCCTCACCGGACCGGCCTGCCACCTGCCACATGTCGGCAAGGATGACGGTGCTGCTGAGCTCGTCCAGCAGGTTTCCAGCCGCGCGCAGGCTGGTAACAGCCAGCGTGAAGGTCTCCAGCGCCCCCGGCACATCGCCCTGCGCCCACGCAGCCAGTCCAAGGAAGGCGCCCGCCGCGCCACGGGCAAAGTGGTGGTTGGGGCCGGCCAAATCAAGGGCCTTCCGGGCGTGGGCCGTCGTGCCGGCCACGTCCCCCATGGCCTGCGCCAGCGAGGCCCGGTACATGGCGATGGTCGCCGGCAGCATCCCGAGCTCCTCGGGATCAACGGAGGGATCAACGGAGGGATCAACGGAGGGATCAACGCCGGCAGGCTCGGTGCTGGCGGGCTCCCTGCCCGGCAGTGAGCGCTCCGCGCCTGCCAAGGCCCTCTCGGCGTCGTCGAACCGCTGTTCCACCCCCGACAGCTCACCGGCCGCCATCAGCATCCCGCCGTAGAACACGCTCAGCACGGCGCTGCGCCGGATGGCAGCATCCGGCAGTGCCTTCAGCCAGCCGAACAGCACTGCGTCCTGGCGGCTGCGCCGGAGCACCGGCACGGCCAGCTCCACCAGACGGGCAGCGCGGTCAAAGTCCCGGCCGGCCAGGGCGTGCCGGACGGCATCTTCAAGGTGTCCCTGGGACTCGTGCCAGTGGCTGGCGCGCTGATGCAACAGCGGAATCCGCCCTGGCTCCTCGCTGAGCAGGCGGCCCCGCAGGACGTCGGCAAAGAGGTGGTGGTAGCGGTACCACTCGCGGTGATCGTCGAGCGGGATGACAAAAAGGTTGGCGCGCTCCAGGGTCACCAGCATGCCGCCGCCGCCAGAGCGGCCGGTCACGGCATCACAGAGCGGGCCGGTCAGCCTATCGAGGACCGCGGTGTGCAGCAGGAAACTGCGGACGGCGTCCGGCTGCCGCTCCAGCACTTCCTCCACCAGGTAGTCCACGATGTAGCGGTCGTTCCCGGCGAAGCGCTCAATAAAACCCTCGACGTCGTCACGGCCCCGGAGCGAGAGGGCGGCGAGCTGGAGCGCGGCAATCCATCCCTCCGTCCGCTCATCCAGCGTGGACACCTGCCCTGCACCCAGGTCCAGTCCGGCCACGTCATTGAGGTAGGCGGCCGTCTCGTCCGGGGTGAACCGCAGGTCGGCGGCGCGGATCTCCACCAGCTCTCCGCTGACCCGCCAACGGGACAGCGGCAGGTCAGGGTCCGAACGGGTACTGAGCACAACATGGACCTGCGGCGAAAGGTGTTCCAGGAAGGACGCCATGCCGGTACCTACGCCGTGGCCGTCCACAGCGTGGTAATCGTCCAGCACCAGCCACACGTCCCGGGGCACTGCCGCGAGGTCGTTCACGAGCGAAGTGAGGACAAGTTCGGTTGCCAACGGCGTGGACGCGATAAGCTCCAGCGCCGCGGAACCAACGCCGGGCACCGCGCTTCGGAGCGAGGTGGCAACGCAACTCCAGAACGCGGCCGGCTCGCTGTCCGCCGGATCCAGCGAGAGCCAGGCAACGCAGCGGTCCGGTCCGGCTGCCTCAGCCAGCCAGTCGGCCAGGAGGGCGGTCTTCCCGAACCCGGCCGGCGCGGACACCAGCGTCAGCCCGGATTCCGCGCCGAGGCGCAGTTTCTCCCGCAGCCGTGGGCGTGCCACAAAACCCCGGCGCGGCGCGGGGACATAAAACTTGGTGGCAGCAATCGAGCGTTTCATCTGCTCCCGCTCCCGCCCATGCGGCGGCGACACAGAAGCTCAGCCAGCTGCCGCCGTCGAACGTTAACCCCTAAACGGCCGCCGGGCCGCCCCCAACGCGGGGTCACTAAATGCCCCATTTGGGCTCCGGAAAGGGCATTAAGTGACCCCGCGTTGCTGTCTGCTATGGCTCACGAGGACTGCGCCCCATGGCTCTAGGCCTGCGCCTGGATGGCCGTGATGGCCACCGTGTTCACGATGTCCTCCACGGTGCAGCCGCGGGAAAGATCGTTGACCGGCTTGCGGAGCCCCTGCAGGACGGGCCCGACGGCGACCGCCCCCGAGCTCTGCTGCACCGCCTTGTACGTGTTGTTGCCGGTGTTCAGGTCGGGGAAGATGAACACCGTCGCCTGCCCGGCCACCGATGAACCCGGCATTTTGGACTCGGCAATGGACGCGTCCACGGCGGCGTCGTACTGGATGGGACCTTCGACGGCGAGATCCGGGCGGCGTGCACGCACCAGTTCGGTGGCCTGCCGGACTTCGTCCACCGCCCCGCCGGAGCCTGAGGCGCCGGTGGAGTAGGACAGCATGGCCACGCGTGGCTCCACCCCGAACTGCGCGGCGGTTTCCGCCGACGCCTGGGCGATGTCCGCAAGCTGCTCCACGTTCGGGTCCGGGTTCACGGCGCAGTCACCGTAAACCAGCACCCGGTCCGGCATGAGCATCAGGAACACCGAGGACACGATTTTCACGCCGTCGCGGGTCTTCACGAACTCCAGCGCGGGGCGGATGGTGTGCGCGGTGGTGTGCGCGGCGCCGGACACCATGCCGTCCACCACGCCCAGCTGGACCATCATGGTGCCGAAGTAGCTGCCGTCCTGCATGGTTTCGAGTGCTTTGGCCAGATCCACGCCTTTGTGCGCGCGGAGTTCGGCGTACTTTTCGGCGAATTTTTGGCGCAGCTCCGAGGTGGCCGGGTCCACGATGTTGATCCCGGAGAGGTCGATGCCGTTGGCCGCGGCAAGCTCGCGCACGTCTGATTCGGGCCCGAGCAAGGTGAGGTCGCAGACGTCGCGGCGGTGCAGGATTTCGGCGGCCCGCAGGATCCGCACGTCCGTCCCCTCCGGCAGCACCACATGCCGGCGCTGCCCGCGGGCCCGCTCGATGAGGTCGTGCAGGAACCGCAGCGGGGTCATCCGTTCCGGACGTGGCAGGTGGAGCCGTTCCACCAGCTCGGCCTCATCCACACGTTTGGACCAGAGGCCCAGGGCGGAGGCCACCTTGCGGCGGTGCCCGGACCAGATCTCACTCCTGACCTCGGAAACGCGTTTGGCAGTCAGGTAGGTGTCCTCGGAAGCGGCAAACACCGGGAACGGGGCCTGCGCCAGGAGCGGGTAGATGTTGGCATCCGGCGCCAGGCCGCCGGTGAGGATCAGTGCCGATGGCACGGGGAACTCGGGCGAGAACGACGACGCCAGGCAGGCCACCATCACGTCCGCCCGGTCACCGGGAACGATCACCAGGGCACCCTCTTCGAGCACGTTCAGGAAGTTGCCCACGTTCATGGCCGCGACCTTGATGTCCCGCACGTCGCGTTCCATGTCCGCGCGGCCGGCGATCTGCCGCACACCCAGGGCGGCGGCCACCTCGCCGGTGGTGGGCCGGGCGATCTCGTCCAGCTCAGGCAGGATGTAGACAGGCCGGCCGGAGGCGCCCACCGTCACCTCGGCGGCGATCCGCTCCACGAGCGCGGGATCGGCGCGGTTCACCATGATGGCCAGCAGCGAGCATTTCTCCGCGATCAGCTCCTTGCGGGCAACCTCGACGGCGGCCGCGGCTTCGGCAACGCTGAGCCCCTTTGCGCCCACCACGGCAACCACCGGCGCGGCCAGGTTATTGGCCAGCCGGGCGTTGAGGTCAAACTCGACGGCGGCGTCCTGGCCGGTCAGGTCAGTCCCCTCCACAATCACCACGTCGCAGTCCTTGGCGATGTCAGCGAAGATTTCCACGCAGCGGGCGTCGATCTCGGCCCGCTTTCCGTCTGCGAGGAGGGCACGCACCTCGGCGGACGTCAGGCCGCCGCGGCACCGGTCGTCGTCGAGCCCGAAGCGTGCCTTCATCAGCGCCACCATGGGGTCATCCGCCGTATCCGGGCCATGGACCACCGGTTTGAAGAAGCCGATCCGGTCCGCGTGCCGGTGGAGCGTGTCCGCGAGGCCCAGGGCTATAAGGGATTTGCCCGAGCCCGGAGTGGTTGCGCTGACATAAATGCCTTTGGCCATGGTCCGCCCTTTGCTGTGCTGGTGCAGGTCTCCTCCCATCCTTGCACCTTCAGGGGTTGAGCCCGTCGAAACCCCGCCCGGCCCTGCGTGCGCGGCACAGCAAGGGGGGGAGCTGCCTTGCTTCGGAACCGCCTGCGGCGAGGCCGACAAACCGGGCTACCTCCCGGCGCGCCCTAAGCCTTGTGTCCGGGCGCGACTTCGATTCGCGTTTGTCCAGTGCCTCGCCCTCCACGCGGAGGGTGTCGCCGATGAACACCGGCTTGGGGAACTCGATGTCCCGGAAACCCAGGTTGCCCAAGGTGGTGCCCAGGGTGGTCTGACGCTAACCTCGGCCAGCGGCGGCTCACCGCACGGCCGCTTCGGTGGCAATGCCTGGCAACTTGTTGCCAGTTTTTGGCAATCGATTGCGTATGCGATGCTTAACCGCTTATTGTGGTAGAGCGCCGACGCAGTGGTGGGCGCTTTCTCCAGAAAAGGAACAGCAATGACGCACAGCCCTTTGCCTACGGGAACCCCCACGCATGGTGCACTCCAACCACCGGCGGTCAACAAAACCGAGCTGCGCCGCGCTGGCTGGGCCGGCTTTATCGGCACCGTCCTGGAAAACTACGACATGGTGGTTTACGGCGTCGGCACGGCCATCATCTTCAATACCCTGTTCTTCCCCAACGTCTCCCCCGCGGTGGGCTTCATCGCCAGCTTCGGCGCATACGCCGTCGGCTTCATCGCCCGGCCCATGGGTGGCCTGTTCTTCTCCCGCTACGGTGACAAAATCGGCCGCAAGTTTGTCCTGGTGGCCACGCTGGCCCTGATGGGCACTGCAACCTTCGCCATGGGCCTGCTCCCCACCTACGAATCCGTGGGTATCCTGGCCCCCATCCTGCTGACCGTCCTGCGGTTCATTCAGGGCTTCGGCGCCGGAGCGGAAATGGCCAGCGCCGTGGTGCTGCTGACCGAGTTTGCCCCCAAGGGCAAGCGCGGAGCCATGACGTCGCTCGTCTGGGCGGGTGCGGCCGTCGGCTCCGTCTTCGGGTCCGCCGCCTGGATCCTGGTCCAGATGATGCCGCGCGAAGACCTCGAGTCCTGGGGCTGGCGCCTGGTGTTCCTCTCCAGCGCAGTGGTGACGGTAGCCGCCTACCTGATCCGCCGCAACATGAAGGAATCGCCGGTCTTCGCCGAGCTGAAGAAGGAACAAGTCGAGGCCGCTTCCCCGGTCTCGGAGGTGCTCAAGAAGGGCCGCCGGCCGCTGCGCCAGGTCTTCCTCATCAACATGGGCACGCATGCCCACTCCTACATTTACCAGGCGTTCCTGGGCACCTTCCTGATCTCCGTGGTCAACATCGACAAGGCCCTTATCCCCCAGATGCTGGCCATGGGCGGCCTCTTCGCCATCCCCGCCGCGCTCATCGCAGGACGCGCAACCGACCGCTGGGGCCGCAAGCCCGTCAACGTCTGCATCCTGGGCTTCCTCTTCCTGTTCTCCTTCCCGGCATTCTGGCTCAGCAGCACCGGTAATATCTGGCTGATTGCCCTCGTGTACGCGGTGGGCTTCACCTTTGCCGTTGAGGGCGGCATCGCAGCCCAGTCGGCCATGTACGCCGAACTGTTCGGTTCCAAGTACCGCTACGCCGGCGTGGCCATCGCCCGGGAATTCTCGGCGATCTTCGGCGGCGGCATTGCCCCGATCATCTGCTCCGCCCTGCTGGTGTGGGCCACCAATTCGTACTGGCCCATCGCCGTCTACATGATGATCGTCGTGGGCATCTCCCTGTTCCAGGCCATCAAGACTCCCGAGACCAAGGACCGCGACCTCACGCTGGAAGAAAACGCCAGCTAAATCCGCGCCTTAGCAAAAGCGGTGGCCCACGAACCGTGGGCCACCGCTTTTGTCGATCGGGGCATGGCAGAAGCCGAGCGGCGGCTGGCTCAGAGCTGGTAATCAGCCAGGCCACCCAACGTCTCGTGGACGCAGAGGATGTTGTGTTCGCTATCCATGAACCAGGCGCACTTCTCGGAGTCCGTGGTACAGATATGGTTTTCGGTCCTCCGGTTGGGCAGGTCGTAGTCCTGGAACCGGACGCCTTTGGCCTCCATGTCCTGCACAGTCCGCTCAATATCGCGCACCTCGAAGCTGAGGGCGGTGTGCTCGGAATGCTTTCCATCCGAAACCGGCTTCAACTGCAGCCTCGGACCGCCGTCGGTACCGAGCAATTCGCTGCCATCGTCTGTCATTCCGCGGTGCGGGAGGCCCAGTTTCTCGGTATAGAAACTGCGGGCGCGCGCTGCGTCATCAACGGGCAGGATGGTTGTGGCTGAGTTCAGGGCTAGGTTCATTTGGCCACCTCCTACGAGAGAAATTTTACGCCCGCACAGCTCCAAACGCTCTCTCACTTCCTGCATGTTTCCGGCCCGCGATACTCCGACGTGGACCGGCGTGGGTGACAAGAAGTGAGAGAGGATCGGTCAGAACCCGCATTAAGTGAGAGAGCGTTCTGGGGGCGGGTTACCTAAGCTGCCGCTTGCGCCGCCGGACCAGCGCCAGGAACACACCGCCGACGGCGAGCGCTCCGGCTGCGATGCCAGCGGCCAGGAGGAGTCCGGACACACCGGTGTTGGCCAGGTTCACGGACCGGTCATCCCCCAGCGGAAGTACGACGGCGGCGCTGTTGCCTAAGGGAGCCGACGCACCGTTTGCCGCGGGCACCGCCGCCGGAGTTTCGACCGGCGCGGGCGTAACCGCCAGCTGGGCCGGCGGGGCCGGCTGGGCCGACGGGGCCGGCGGGGCCGGCGGGGCCGGCTGGACAGCTTCGGGCGTGGGAGCCGCTGCAGCGAACTCAAACGCGGTGGGCCCCGATGTACTGAACCCATTGACTGTTTCGGCAGTAAAGCGCAGGGGCCCGGACACGGCAGGGGCCGTAAACGACCACGCGCCGGCCAAATCCGCGGGGACTTCAATCGGCGTCTCACCGGCCACGGTGATCCTGACCTTCGAACCTGCTGCGACTGCCGACGCCGGCGCCGCGGGCACCCGTCCCGTGACGGTCTGGCCGGCGTCGAACGCTGCACCCGGGGCGTGCGAGGTCACCGTCGGCTTGTTGAGGAACAGTTGGAGCTGGACTCCTCCTGGGATGCTGGTGACCGAGTCCTCAAGAGTGGCGGCAATGGCTCTCGTCTGTACGCCTTCGAGCGATTCGGCCCCCGTGTGCGTGCCGACGGCATAGTTGCCGCTGATCCAGGGGCCGCCGGAATCACCGCCTGCCGACTTTACGGATGCTGAGTCGAAGGCACGAACTGGGCGCAGGTCATTGTCGTAATCCGGCGGCACGCTCTTTGACCCACGCATCATCACGATCGCAATCGAATCGATGGCGCCACACTTCCACCCCGTTGTCCGCCCCGATCGGCAGACGGGTTCGCCCTGCAAGGGCGCCGTGGTCCCCACGATCTTGACCGGATCCGGAGTTTTTACAGTGCCCCACGTGGTGGCAGCCGGCTGAAGATTGAGGTCGCGGGTGATGTCCCGGAGGACGGCGATATCCGTGCCGACGACGGCGCCGTCCACTGTTGCCGCCGCATTGTTCGGGCCGCCAAACTGGCTGAACCCGAAACTACCGAGCGGCGCCAGCGAAGGTAGCGTCGAGGGAGCGGGAGCAGTGGTCCGGGCTGCTGGAGCCCAACTGAGCGGCTCAAGACTGGCAGCCTTGGCCAAACCGTCTTTAGTGCAGTGCCCGGCAGTGAGTACAAGCGGCAGCCCAGTGGGGCCAAACGCGCTGAAGCCCGTCGAGCACGTGGCCAAATTGTCGACGAAGTATCCTTGGCCGCCGAAAATATCGTCCTCGGTTTTGACGGCTGCCCCCTTCTCCAGCTGGACGTTCGTGTAGCGGGACACGAACTGGGCAGGGGTCAACTTTTGGCCCGTCGCCGATCCATTCGCGGACGCCTGCGGTGGGCCCACACCGGTTAGGTTGCCCGGGATGTCGGACTCCGAAGTATTCGCAGAACCGGTGCGGATCACGAAGTGCCCGTCGGTGTAGGCCACTGCCTGAAGACCTCGGGTTCCAACGTCCCGGACATAGGCCTGGAACAGCTGATCTATGTTCTGCGCCAACACCTCCGGTTCAGAAGAAGAGGGAGTGGGCGAGGCAGCCTTGGATGCGGGCGTTGGAGGCTGTGCTGGCGGTTCAGGGGTTGACGGCGCCACCAGCACAAAGCTTGCAGGGCCGGGGTGGTTCAGCTCATCCACTTTGGATTGGAGGGCCGGGCCCGCACCCTGAACCAGGATCTTGCTATTCTTCAGACTGACGCCCACAAAGCCTTGGACTACTTGTAAGGACTTCATGGCTCCGGCTGCCCGCCGCCCAAGTTCCCCGGCGGCGTTGAATTCCGGCAAGTTCATGCCCAGATCACGAAGGACCGCCTCGGAAAGGCCTGCCTCAGAGGGACCGGCCGACGGAAGGCCAGCAGTTGGTACGTTGCCAGCCAGACTGGTGGCACCGCCGGCGCTGGGATCATTCGTACCCGAACTACCCGGGGTTGAGCTTTCCGTAGTGACCACTCCCGGGAAGGCCCCAGCCGGGACGGCGCCGAAGCCCAAGGCCAAGGCCAGGGCCATTCCAGCAAGTGTTCCTGCGGCGAAAATTCGTTTCATTCGGGTAGCCGTTCGCTCAAGTACGTCCATTCCGCCCGTGAGCCGTAACCCCTTCTCACGTGCCCGTTACCAGCTGTCACACTGGCCACATACATCACAAGGGTAACCGGCCGCCAACGAGGCGTTCAACGGCGGCGACTTCTTCAGGAGACAGGCCGTTCTGCAGCAGGAATGTCCGGGTATCCAGGTCCCGGACAAATTTCACCACGGTCCGGCCGCGTTGCTCCAGCAGGGGCGTCAGTTCGGCGTTGTGGAGATAGCGTTCCCGCGCGTGGGGAGGCCCGTGCGTCCGGTAGCGCTGGTTGATGCCGCGGGCCGCTTTCGCGTAGCCGTCAGCGATGAGTTGGTCGGAGTGGCCGGCGAGATCCTGCAGCATCGATGCAACCATCCCGCTGCGGTCCCGGCCGGCCGCGCAGTGGATGACCACGGCACCGCTTGCGACCGCGGCCACGGTGCGGAAGACTTCCACGAACTTCTCCGGGTAAAGCCTGACGTTGTGCAGGTAATGGGAGGGATCGTTCAGGTAGGGCCCGCACAAGGCGGTGAATCGCGGATCGTCGGGCTCCTCCGTGGGGGCGATGACGATGTTCACTCCAGACCACGCGTTGTCAGTTACAGCCGGGTCCGTTTCCCGGCGCAGCGCCTCGCGGGGGTGACGCAGATCCACCACGGTGCGGACGCCGTCGTCGTATGCCTCCTGCCACCCGGTTTCGGTGAGCCATTCGCGCCGCCCCATGCGGTAGACGCCGCCCGCGACGTGCCAGGCATTAACGGCCCCGTCCCAGCCCACGGCCCCGCCTCGTTTGTCCACCCGCAAAGCTAAGCACAAACCCGTTCCCGGCTCCATGCGCGGATGCCAGTATTCACACGTAGCCGAGCATACGGAAAGTCGAGTACACCCACTCAGTGACGGGTGCGGGCATGGGGCGTACGGTAATCATTACCCGTTTGTGTCTCTCGTCCAATTGAACAATCTGAGGGGAATCCGATGGCAACGACAACAGTACGACGGCGGCGCTCGGCATTTGCAGCTGGACTCGCCACCCTGGCAATGGTTCTCGGTCTCGCAGCGGCCCCTGCCCAGGCCGTGGCTAAAATCGACTATTACGTTGCTCTGGGCGACTCATACGCCGCCGGGCAGGGGGCCGGACCCTACCTGGACGCTTGTTTTCGCAGTGAGAATGCCTATTCCGAACTCGCGGATAACCTAAAAACCGTTAAGAAGGTCACAAATGCGGCGTGCGGCGGCAGGACGACCCAGGGCGTGGTGAACGAACAGCTTGGCCAACTGAACAGGAAGACTGAACTCGTTACCATCACCGCCGGCGGCAACAACCTCGGGTTTGCGAATATCGTCACCTATTGCGGGGCAGTCGCCTTTGGGGATACCACCGCAGGTCCGGCGTGTGGGGTTGCCAGCGCCTACGCGGAGGCCCAGTTCACCACCGGGCAACTGTACGTCGACGTGCTTTCGATGATTCAGAGCGTGCACGCCGCCGCGCCCAACGCCAGGATTGTGGTGACCGGATACCCCTACCTCTTTGATCCCATAGCCGATGGGCGGACCGATTCCTTGGCCCTATTCACCTACCAAGCCACCAAACTGGCCGACAACCTAGACGGAACTATCGCGCTCGCTGCCACCAAGGCGGCCCTAGGCGGAATCGACGTGAATTACGTCGACGTCAGGATGGCATTCGCCGGTCACGGCATTATGACTCCTGATCCGTGGATAAATTTCGGCAGCCCCGCGGTGGCTGATAACTTCCATCCGAACGCTCAGGGTTATCAAGCGTACTTCGCAGCACTGAGCGCCGCCGGGGCCTATTTGGCTTCTAAGCGCGCTTAGCGAGCCTGTGTTCGAGCCCGTTCCGGACCATGGGCCACTCGTGTTCCAGGATGGAGAACACCATCTTGTCGCGCAGCACGCCGTCGGACGTCCGGCGGTGGCTTCGCAGCACGCCGTCCTGCTTGGCGCCGAGCCTGGCAATGGCCTCCCGCGACTGCCAGGTGTAGCCGATCTCCACGCGGGGCGTGGCGGCGTCGACATTGCAGTATGTGGTCATGCCGATGATCCGGCCCGGCCCACCCGTGGCCGGATCGATCAGCCGGGTGGTGAACGGCAGCATGGACCTCTGCTCCTGCATCGCCAGCCTGCGGTGGATCTCCGCGGCCATCTCCTCCGGCCTGGGAACGGCCGCGTACCAAAGCTTCCAGAGCTCGCCGTCCCGGGCTGCCGCCATCAGGCCATCGTGGTGCCCAGGCGTCAGCGGCTCAAAAATGACGTGCCGGCCGGTCAGCGTAACTGGTTCAAGAAATTCACTGCACCAGCCTAGGTCCATCAACGGCTGCCGGTTACTCTGGGGACACCACCAGGACGCCGAGACGAGGGAGTTATCGTGTCAGGACCTAACCCCGATCCGCAGGAGGACAAGATCACAGGCCTGGAACCGGGCGGTGGTGTTCCTCCCGGCGAAACACCGCCCGGCGAGGGTTCCGTGGCAGGCACTCACGAGCCAACGCAACGTGGTTCCGGAAAGGGCCAGCAGGTTTTTTGGATCGCAGCCATCTCAGGCGGAGTGCTGCTGTTCCTGCTCTTTTTCATCGGCTACATCGTGGGGTTCTTCGTCTGACCACCCGCCGCCCCGGTCAGGCGACCACTACGCCCAGGTGACCTGCCAGAAGCGGTGCCATCAGGCTCAGCTGGTACTCATCGATCACCAGTCCGGCCAGACTGCCGAGCCCGCTGAGGGTCCGGACATCCGTGCCGCGGAGATCGAAATCCTTCACTCTGGCGCCGGTCAGGTCCAACGTCCCGATGGTGCAGTTCTTTAGCGCCACCCTGGTCCCGGCGGCGGAACCCAGGTCGAGTTCGTTGATGATGCAGTCGGTGATGAGCACGTCCGTCAGTCTGGCGCCCCGTAGGTTCAGGAAGTCCAGTTTCCCGCCGTCGATCCGCACCGATTGCCAGCCGCTCTCGTAGAGCTCGGCGGACCCCAGCCGGGGGTTGTTCAGGTGCACATCGCGCCACGTGGAGCGGGCTGCCGTGAAAACGGGGGCGTACAACTCGGACAGGACACAATCGCGGAAACCAGCCCCCCGAAGTTGGGTGTCGTTAAAGGAGGCGCCCTGGAAATCACACTCAGCGAACTCCGTGCCGCTCAACTCCAGCCCGTCGGCGGCCACACGGCTGTACCGGACGCCGTCGTACTTTTCACCACGCCGGAAGTCCGGCGCAGGATCGTCGGAGAGGTCCTCCAGCCGGACCCCGCTGACGCGGGGACCGGTGACCTTGGGCGGCTTGACCGCCACTACAGCGATTCCGCTTTGGCCGCGATTTCCGCCAGATCCTTGGCCAGAGCCTTGCGCGTGATGCTCATGCCGATTTTTCCGAACAGCGCCATGGTGATCTTGCTGAGCACGGTGGGCTTGACCACGTCGGCGCCGAACGTCAGCGTGAGGTCTGTGCCGCCATCGCGCTCGGCCAGGCTAAAGCGGGTGGTGTAATCGGCGCGGCCCTGGAGTGCCTTGACTGTGGTGCCGCGGGGCGGGTCAGCCTGGGCCACCCACATTTCCACCGTTTCCGCCCGGCCCATCATGGTCCGCGTTTCCTTCCAGCGCGTTCCTTCGCCATAGGGCCCGTCGTTCAGCATCTGCACGGAATCGATGCCGGACAGGGTGGCGGCGGAGCCCGGGATGTCCGAGATGACGGCCCAGACCTTGTCCGGACTGGCATGGATGTGCTGGGTCAGGGTTGTTTCGTGGTCCATGCATCGAGCCTAGCGGGGCCCGCTGACATTTAGCAGACAACGGTGGTGCCAGGCACTTGAAATGGTAAGCATGCTTTGTGTTATGGTGAAAATGCACTGTTCGATCCAAAGGAAGCGAAAGGTGGCCGGAAACCATGGGCCTCGGAGACAAGATCAGCAACGAAGCAGAAAACCTCGGCGGCAAGGCAAAGGAAGCGACCGGCAAAGCCACCGACAACGACCGACTCAAAGCAGAAGGCCAGACCGACCAGGTCAAGGCTGGCGCCAAAAAGGTCGGCGAAGATGTCAAGGACACCTTCAAGAAGGACTAGTTCTTCTTGAACCGGACGGCGGTGGGTTCCCCTGGGGATCCGCCGCCGTTCTTTTTGCCCCTCCCCCATCGGCTGCAATGAAGAGCGGCTACCCTAGGCCCATGACCCACGTCGACCTGAGCGCCGAAAGTGCCGCTGCCGGAGGTTCGCCCTCCCTGGGCGGTTACCTCGCTACACCTTCCGGAGCCGGCCCGTTTCCAGCCGTCCTGATGATCCACGAAGCCTTCGGCCTGACCGACCTCATGCGCGGGCACGCAGACCGGCTGGCCCGGGCAGGCTACCTGACGCTGGCGGTGGACCTGTTCAGCGACGGCGGTACCCGGGGCTGCCTGGTCAGCACCATGCGGAGCATGATGGCCGGGAGCGGCCGGGCCTTCACCGACCTTGCCACCGCCCGGACCTGGCTGGCCATTTCGCCGCTGTCCACGGGCAAAACCGGGGTGATCGGGTTCTGCATGGGCGGCGGCTTTGCGCTGCTGGTGGCCCGCGACGGCTTCGACGCGGCCTCGGTTAACTACGGGCGTCTGCCGGGGAATCTTGAGGACGCCCTCCGCGGCGCCTGCCCCATCGTGGCCAACTTCGGCGGCCGCGACATCACCCTCAAGGGGGCAGCCGGCAAGCTCGAATCAGCACTGGACAACCTCGGCATCGAAAACAGTGTCAAGGAATTCCCCACCGCCGGCCATTCGTTCCTGAATGATGCAGACGTGGGCCCGGCGGTGTTGCGTCCGCTGATGCGCGTCATGGGCATCGGCCCGGATCCGGAATCCTCCCCCGAGGCATGGCAGCGGATCGAGGACCACTTCGCCAGGTACCTCAAGGAATAATTGCCCCTCCACGGCGAAGTTTCGACAGGCTCAACCACCGGTGACCCGCCCAACCACCGAGCGGCGAGCTCAACCACCGACGACGACGGCGGGCCGCCCCCGAGAGGGTGACCCGCCGACGTCGTACTTCTTTGCGTCCTGCACAGACGCGGAAAGCCCTAGCTGAAGAGAGCGCTCTTGGGCTCGTTGTGCTTGACCTTCTGCCAGCCCAGCCACAGCACCAGCGCGAAGAACGGAATGGTGGCAAGCGTCCAAAGGCCCAGCATGAACACTTCGCCGGTTTCACTGGTCATGGTGTCGAAACCGATCAGCACGGTGATGGCCAGCAGCGCCACCAGTCCGGCCCAGCTGGTCCACGGCGCGCCGGGCATGGGCAGCGGCGAGACCTTGCCCTTCTTCTTCCGCAGCGCAATCTGGCTCGCAAAGATGGAACCCCACGTGAAGATCACGCCGATCGAGGCCGAGTTCAGGGCGAGGTCGAACGCGTGCGAGCCGCCCAGCCAGATGTTCAGCAGGATGCCCACCAGGTACACGGCGGCGATCGCCAGGATGGCGGCGTACGGAATGTGGCGGCTGGACATTTTGGTCAGCCACTGCGGGGCGTGGCCGTTGTTGGCCATGGTGCGGAAGATGCGGCCGATGGAATACAGGCCGGTGTTGCAGGAGGACAGGGCAGCGGTGATGACGATCATGTTCATCACGTCGCCCATCCAGCCTAGGCCCATCTGGCCGAAGACGGTGACGAACGGCGAGGTGCCGGCATGGTACTGGTCCGAGGGCAGCAGCATGGCCAGCAGCGTCACGGAGCCTACGTAGAACACCACGATGCGGAAGACCACGGCGCGGATTGCCTTGGGGACTTCGCGCTCCGGGTTCTCCATTTCGCCGGCGGTGATGCCCACCAGTTCGATCGCGTTGTAGGCGAAGATGACGGCGTTGAGCACCAGGATCATCACCAGGGCGCCCTTGGGGAACATGCCGCCGTCGTCGTGGAAGAGGTTGTTGACGGACGCGTGTCCGTCGCCCACCTTGGCGTTGGTGACCACCATGAAGGTGCCCACGGCCAGGAAGATGAGGATGGCGGCCACCTTGAGGCAGGAGGCCCAGAATTCGAATTCGCCGAATGCCTTGACGCTGAGCAGGTTCACGGCCACCAGCAGCACCAGCGCGGCGATGGCGGACAGCTCAACGGGGACGTTGGGGAAGAAGAACTGGAAGTACAGGCCGATGGCGATCAGCTCGGCGATGCCCGTCATGGCCCAGTTGATGAAGTACATCCAGCCGGACAGGTAAGCGCCCTTTTTGCCGAACATTTCACCGGCGTAGCTGACGAACGAACCGGACGTCTGGCGGTACATGATCAGCTCGCCGAGTGCCCGCATCAGCAGGTAGGCGATGACGCCGGCGATGGCGTAGGAGAAGACCAGGGCGGGTCCGGTGGAGGCCAGGCGTCCGCCGGCTCCCATAAAGAGCCCGACGCCGATCGCGCCGCCCATCGCGATCATGGTCACGTGGCGGCGGCTCAGGGTCTTTTTGTAGCCCTCAGCGCTGAGGGAAGAGTCGACGGCGGCGGATGGGGCCGTCTGGCTCTGAAGTTCTGTGGGGGTACTTTGAGGCACAACAGTTCCTTGTGGGTTGGGGATGTGCCGGCACCGGACGCCGGGAGTTTTTGTCCAGATAATTCGGCTTTTAGAGCCGTTCAGGGGAATTATCTGGACAAAAACTCTCAGGACGTCGAAGTTCGCGCGGCTCACCCATTCTACAAGGCGAGGGGGAGTGTTCGTGACGCGGGCTACATTCAGCGGCAGTTAAGCTGAATAATTGACAAGCTATTGGCTGCTTCGCAGAACAATGTTCCGCTCGGCGTCCATCCGCACCTCTTAAGTGATTAATGGTTCGGCGCCGGTGGTTGAGCACCCCGTTTCCAGCTGGAACGCGTGCTGGTGGAGCGGACACATCACCACCTTCCGGGTCGACGGTGCCGTCCGCGATGGGGCCGCCTTTGTGCGGACAGACAGCGGACAGTGCGCGCAGGGTGCCGTCCCCGAGCCGGAAGACAGCCACCTGCTCCCCGCCCACGCCAAAGACCCTGCCCTCGCCCAAGGGGATTTGATCCACGGGACCCAGAAGATGCTGAGCGTTCAAAGTCCGTCCATCGGCGGCATGTGGGAGCGGCTGCCGGCGGCGATGATGAGCGTGTCGTACGGCGTCACCCTGCCGTCGCTGAAGAACACGTGTTGGGTGGTGATCATGGACAGATCCTGTCGGCCGGCGGAAAGACTGGCATGAGCCCATCATCCGCCGCCGATGTTTCCGCCCGCCGGTCGGTCCGTAAATTTTCCCTTACGCAAAACTCACCGGCGAAAAGTGACGCCTTGCGGTGCGGGGCGCTGGATCAGAGCCGCGCCAGAACACCCTTGTCCATGGAGTACCGGATCCAGCGTCCGGCCTCGTCGGTCCGCGATTGTTCGCTTTTCTTCGCGCACCGGGCAAACCAGCCCCGGAGGGCCCTGTCATGGCTCACCATCACGAGAGTCCCGGCGAAATCCGCGAGCGCCTCCTCGAGCTGCTCCACGAGAACGGGCGCCAGGTGGTTGGTTGGTTCATCCACGATGAGGGTGCCGTAGCCGCCCAGCAGGAGACGGGCCAAGGCGAGCCTGCGCTGCTGGCCTGCGGAGAGGCTGCCCACAGGGACGTGGAACTCGCTGGTGCGGAACAGGCCCAGGCGCAGGAGTGCTTCGGCGTGTTCATCGATGTTGCCGCCCAGGCCGGCCACAAAGGCGGGCAGCAGGCGGAGGGAGGGACGTTGCGGCAGTTCGAGCTCCTGCTGGAGGTAGCCGATCCGAGCCGGCCGCTTCACTCTCCCCCCGGCCGGCTCCAAAGTGCCCGCGAGCACGGAGAGCAACGTGGACTTGCCGGCGCCGTTGGGACCAGTGATGAGGATCTTCTCGCCGGCGCCCGCTTCGAAATCAGTGGGTGCGAGGCGGCCGGGAACCTGCACGCCTCGGGCTGCCAGGACTGCTGACGGCCCACCCAGCGCGGCCGACGGCGGCCCGACCCCGGCGTCGACGGCCAGCTCCGCATTGAGCCGCAACGGCACCGGCGGGCGGTCCACCGGGCTGGCTTCAAGCCGGCGCAGGCGTTCCTGGGCATTGCGGACCTTGCTGCTCGCCGCTTTCTGCCAGGTGCCGGCCTTGAAATCGAAGCCCATTTTGTCGCCGTCGCGCTTGCGTGCGTAGCCCATCTTCCCGGTCACGGTATCTGCCTGACGCTGTTCGGCCTCCATCGCGTCAATCCAGGTATGGTACTGCTGGACCCAGCGCTGGCGTTCGGCGGCCTTCTCGCGGAGATACCCGTCATAGCCGTTGCCGTAACGGGTCACAGCGCAGCGCTCGGCATCCACCTCGATGACCGTGGTGGCTACCTTGCGGAGCAGCACACGGTCGTGGGACACCACCACCACAGTGCCGCGATGCGCCGCCAGCCGGTCCTCCAGCCAGGCCGTACCCCGCGCATCCAGGTGGTTGGTGGGTTCGTCCAGGAGCAGGATATCCGCAGGATCGGCCAGGACACAGGCCAGCGCCACGCGTTCCTGTTCGCCGCCGGAGAGCGAGCCCAGGATCCGGTTCCGGTCCAGGCCGCCGAGGCCCAGCCGGTCCAGCGCGGCCTCCACCCGGGATTCCGCGGCATAGCCTTCGCGCAGCTGATACTCGGTCTGCAGCCGGCCATACGTTTCCAGTGCGTCGTCCCCGGCCTCGGACAGGCCCGCCTCCAGCCGGTCCAGCTCGGCCTCCAGCGCCCGCAGCGACACGAGGGATGTGTCGATGGAAGCACCCACGGTGAAGGATCCGGGCAGTCCGTGGGTCTGGGCGAGGTAGCCCACGCGGCCTTGGCTGGCTACGGTGCCTTCGTTGGGAGCTTCCAGGCCGGCCATGATCCGGAGCAGCGTGGATTTCCCGGCGCCATTTTCCCCCACGATCGCCACATGCTCACCGGCGGTGATCACCAGGGTGATGGCGTCCAGCAACTGGCGGTCGCCATAGCTGTGGGAGACGCCTGAAAGGTTTAGGTGTTCGGTCACGAGAAGTCCTTGTAATTTTCCGCAGTGTGGCCAGGGCTGTACCGAAAGTGATCAGGTAATGCTCGACGACGGCACTGGATTCGGGGGAACAGTCCGGGCGTGGCCGGGCTGCGGCTTAGGACTTCATCGGTCCAGCCGCACGCGCGCAGCCGCGTCCGTCAATAACAGCGGCAGCCGCGCACCTAAAGCGTACCGCCCGAGCGTACACCCGCCGTCGGAGGTTCTCCGCAGCCGCCCCTGCAGCCCGGGGGTGCAGCGGATTCTGGCGAGTTAGGCTGAACCTATGGCAACCATCCACCGGCGACCACCCGCTCCGCAGCCGGAGCTGTACCGGTTTTCCACCCTCGACTTCACCACCGTCGGCCTGTACGTGGCCGCTGCCGGACTCTTCGCCGTCGCCGGGGAACTGCTCGCCCCGTTCCTGCGCCAACTGGCACCCAGCCCCGCCGCGGCGTCGTACGGAGTGAACCTCCTCTTCTATGGGTCTATCGGCATCCTCGCTGTGATCGCCGCCCGGCGCGTGATGGCCCGGGACCTGCAGGTGCTGGCCACCCGCCCCTGGTTCACGCTCATGATGGTGCCCCTGGCAGTGATAGCCATGATGATCCTCACCGCGGTGGTGGTGTCGGCCGCCGGCGGGGTTCAGATGTTCGCGAACCAAGCTGGGCTGCAGGAACTCATGCAGCAGGTCCCCGCGTGGCTGATGGTGCCCGTGGTGGTGATTGTGGGCCCGTTTGTGGAGGAGTACATCTTCCGGCACCTGCTAATCGGCAAGCTCAGCCGCCGGCTCAACATCTGGCTGTGCTGTGCCTTGTCCGTAGTGCTGTTCGCCGCCCTCCACATCGTGGGCCAGGAAGCCATCACACTTCCGGCCCTGCTGCCGTACCTGGCCATGGGCGCCACCTTGGTGTTTGTGTATGTGTGGACCGGGAAGAACGTGATGTTCTCCTACTTTGTGCACGCGGCGAAGAACCTCCTGGCCGTGGTGTTTATCTACGCCATCCCGCCCGAGCTCTTCGAACAGCTCCAGCAGGCCCAGCCCTAAAGCAACGACTTCTGCATCAGCTGAGCCGATTACTAGACTTGTCCGGTGAGCAACCAAATTCCCGCCAAGGTGTCCGACGTCTTTGACCCCACCCGCTGGCGCACCGTGTCCGGCTTCGACGATTTTCAGGACATGACCTACCACCGGCAGGTGGAGCGCTCCGGCACCGTTACCAGGGACCTGCCCACCGTCCGGATCGCGTTCAACCGCCCGGAGGTCCGGAACGCGTTCCGCCCCGGCACCGTGGACGAGCTTTACCGCGCAATGGACCACGCCCGGATGACGCCGGATGTCGCCACCGTGCTGCTCACCGGCAACGGCCCCTCCCCGAAAGACGGCGGCCACTCATTCTGCTCCGGCGGGGACCAGCGGATCCGTGGACGTGACGGCTACCGCTATGCCGACGGCGAGACCCAGGAAACCATCGACCCCGCACGTGCCGGCCGCCTCCACATTCTGGAGGTCCAGCGGCTCATGCGCACCATGCCCAAGGTGGTCATCGCCGTCGTGAACGGCTGGGCCGCCGGTGGCGGGCACTCCCTGCACGTGGTCTCCGACCTCACCATCGCCTCCCGCCAGCACGGCAAGTTCAAGCAGACGGACGCCACGGTGGGAAGCTTCGACGCCGGTTACGGCTCGGCTCTGCTGGCCCGCCAGATCGGCCAAAAGTCCGCCCGGGAAATCTTCTTCCTGGCCCGCGAGTACTCCGCGGAGGACATGGTCCGGATGGGCGCCGTGAACGAGGCCGTGGACCACGAACGCCTCGAGGAAGTGGCCCTGGAATACGCCGCGGACATCGCCCGCCAGTCACCCCAGGCCATCCGCATGCTCAAATTCGCCTTCAACCTCGCCGACGACGGCCTGGCCGGCCAGCAGGTCTTCGCCGGCGAAGCCACCCGCCTGGCCTACATGACGGATGAGGCGGTGGAAGGAAAGGAAGCTTTCCTGGAAAAACGCGACCCGGACTGGTCCCGCTTCCCGCACTACTTCTAAGGCAGGAAGGCACATGAACATCGGACACCAGCACATCGGGCCTCTGGACATCGAACCTGCACTCACTGCCCTAACCGCTGCCCTCCGCGGCGAGGGGCCCGCCGTCGAACTTTCCGTGAGCCCCGACGGCGAGCTGGTGGTGGGTCACACGGAGACACCCGGCTGCGATGACGCCGTGGCGGTGGTCCGTACGTCCGGCTCGACCGGCGCGCCGAAGGCCACAGTCCTGACTGTCGAGGCGCTGGCGGCCTCTTCCATGGCCACCGCGCTGGCACTCCAGGGCGAAGGCCAGTGGCTGCTGGCGCTGCCGGTGCAGTTCGTGGCTGGCGTCCAGGTCCTGGTGCGGTCCCTGTTCGCCGGGACGCGGCCGTGGGTCATGGACATGTCCGGCGGCTTCACGCCCGCGGCGTTCACGGCCGGCGCCCTGGAGCTGACCGATAAGGTCCGCTTCACCTCGCTGGTGCCCACCCAGCTTCAGCGCCTCCTCGACTCGCCGTCCGCGGAAACGTTGGCCGTGCTCCGCCGCTTCGACGGCATCCTGCTGGGCGGCGCGCCGGCGTCGGCCGGGCTGTTGGCGGCCGCCCGCGAGGCCGGCCTGAAGGTCATCACCACCTACGGCTCCGCTGAAACGTGCGGCGGCTGCGTGTACGACGGCGTGCCGCTGACGGGCGTGGAAGTCCGGATAACGGAGCACGGCCGGATCCTGCTGGGCGGCGACACCGTGGCCGCCGGCTACCTCGACGCGCCCGAAAGCACGGACACGTTTTATGAGGAAGACGGCGTCCGCTGGTACCGCACAAATGATCTGGGCACGCTGGACGCGGACGGCCGGCTCACCGTGCTGGGCCGCGCCGACGACGTCATCATCACCGGCGGCGTCAAGGTCTCCGCGGCGCATGTGCAGGAAGAGCTGGTAAAGTCCGACGGCGTCGCAGCGGCTTTTGTAGCAGGCGTTCCGTCCGCTGAATGGGGCCAGGCCGTGGCCGCCTACGTTGCGCTGGCAGGCGCCGACGGCGCCTCCCCCACCGGGGATCACGCCGTCGTACTTGAACAGGACTGGCACCGGCGGCTGGGCCTGCTGGCGCCGAAAACGGTGCTGGCAGCCACCGAGTTGCTCATGCTTCCCAACGGCAAGCCGGACCGCCTGGCCATGATCGAGCGGCTCAACTCCCTGCACGAGGGAAAGTAGAGTAGAGCTGCACCGGCGGCGCGACTGCGGCCGGTGCGCAACCGTTTCACCGTTCTCCCAACCCAACACGAGGTACACACCGTGGCCACAGCCGCACAATGGATCCAAGGCGCCCGCCTCCGCACGTTACCGGCCGCCATCGCCCCGGTGCTGATCGGCACCGCAGCGGCCTACGAGCTGAATTCATTCCGCCCCGTCAACGCCGTCCTGGCTGCCTTGGTGGCGCTGCTTCTGCAGCTGGGGGTGAACTATGCCAACGACTATTCCGACGGCGTCCGCGGCACCGACGAGGATCGGGTGGGCCCGCTGCGGCTGGTGGGCTCGGGCGCGGCCAAACCCGAGCATGTGAAATATGCCGCATTCGGAATGTTTGCCCTAGCCATGCTGTTCGGCCTGGCGCTGGTGATCATCACCCAGAGCTGGTGGCTGATCCTCGTGGGAATTGGCTGCGTGGTGGCGGCCTGGGGTTACACCGGTGGCAAGAACCCCTACGGCTACATGGGCCTGGGCGACGTATTTGTGTTTGTCTTCTTTGGCCTGGTGGCAACCCTCGGAACCACCTACACCCAGGCCGGGCAGGTGAGCCTGCCAGCGGTCATCGGCGCGATTGGTACCGGCCTGATTGCGTGCGCCCTGCTGATGGCCAACAACGTCCGCGATATCCCCACGGACCTCCAGGCCGGGAAGAAGACCCTGGCCGTGCGCCTGGGTGACAAGCATGCCCGCGAAAGCTACGTGCTGATGCTCGCAGTGGCCATCCTGCTGGTGGTGATCCTCGCGCCGGGGCGGCCGTGGATACTGATCGTGCTGCTCCTCATCCCGGCCTGCCTGATGCCAGCCTGGCTGATGATCAACGGCCGCAAACGCAAGAGCCTGATCCCCGTGCTCAAACAGACCGGCCTGATCAACCTCGGCTACAGCCTGCTGTTCTCACTGGGGCTGGTGCTCAGCCACGGATTCTAGGCGTCGGGGGTCTTGGGGGTGCTGCTGCGGATGGTGACGTCCGGGTTGGCTGCCGTGAGCCTGTCCTCGGCGTCCGCGTCAGCGGCCTCACCGGCGCTACGCGCCGGTTTGGTCTTTCCGGTGAACCGGTCATGGAGGGCGGCGGCCGCGTCGTCGCGCTGCTTCTGGAAGAACAGGTAGCTGACCGCGAAAGCGATCAGCCCCGCGCAGATGACGGACAGCACCGCCCCCAGCTGCAGGAACATAAACAACGCAAAGAGCGGCGCAAACAGCGCCAGCCGGATCAGGGAGTATTTCAGGAAGGCCACTATCCAAGTTTAGCCGCCCTGCCTGAACGCCAGCCGCCTGCGGACGATAGACTTAATGGCATGCTCTTCCGTGTGGGTTTGGCCGTGGCAGTTCTCGTCATCTTTGTGTATGGCCTCGTGGACGTGATCCGCACTGACGCACGCCTGACCCGGGGCATTTCCAAACCGGCCTGGATCATTGTGATGATTGTCCTGCCGGTGATCGGCGCCATCCTGTGGCTCCTGATCGGCCGTCCCCGGGACTCCGCTCCGGGCCGCCGGAGCTACGGCGGGCCCACGGCTCCGGATGATGATCCCGATTTCCTCCGGAACCTGGAAATGCGCCGCCGGAACCAGGCCGAAGCCGCCCGCCTCAAGAAGCTTAATGATGAACTCGACGCCAAGGCGAAGGCCGACGACGATCCTGCGGGTGCCGGACCGGACAGCACAGGAGACGCAGACTCCCATGACACCGGCGACATGAAGTAGGACCTATGCCACAGCACCCCGACGGAAAAAACCAACTGCCAGTTGCACCCGACGGGGCCGCTTCGCCCCCGCCGCGGCCCGGCCTGTCCTACTGGGCCCCAGCGCCTATCGAGGTCATCCCGCCCACGCCCCGCGGCGTCAGCCTGGCGCGGGTACTTTGGCTGCTCAGCTTCGTCGCTGGTGTGGCCGTCATCGTAGGCTCTTTCCTCGCCCGGACCTCCCACTTGGAGCGGCTCCGCGCCGTGGTGGACAAGATGGCCCCGGGCGGAGATGCCAACGCCATCAGCACGTCCACTGCCATCGTTTTCTGGAGCAGCCTCAGCGTCCTGCTTCTGCTGATTGTGCTTCAGGTGGTGCTGCTCGCTGTTATCTTTGCCCGCCGCGGCTGGGCCCGCTGGCTGTTGTTCCTGCTGCTGACGTGCCAGATCCCGGCGATGGCGGTGGCCGCTGCGTTCCTGGTTCCCGAGGGCGACGCCGGCAGTACCGTTCTCCTCCTGTGGGCCGCCCAGTTGGTGCTCGCGTTCGTTGGTCTGCTGGTCCTGTTCCTGCCAGCCGCCGGGAGGTGGTTCCGGTCGCGGCTTCCCCGGCCTTAGCGGTCCCTATATCTCGCGGCGCTGCTGCGGCGGCGCGTCCTCAGGCGGGCTGCCGGTGCAACTGCAGCCCTGCGGACTCCGCCAGGATGCCCTCGCAGCTGCGCATCACTACACGGCACGCCTCCACCGCGGACCGGTCCGTCAATGGATTCTCGGACACGACCCGCCACCGGTGGAGGATCTGATGTGCTGTGGTGCTGATGTCCTCCGGCGACGCCTCCGGAGCGAGACCCAGCCGGACGTGCGCTGCCACACCGTCTCCACCTATGACCCGCTCCGCTTCGGTGGCCAGTTCGTGCCTTAGGGTAACTCCGGTGGTGCGCAACGTGGCCAGGAGGCGCAGCTCCCGGAACTCGTGTGCGTTGATCTGAAGGCGTTCCAGCGCTGCTATCAGGTGCGGTGTGCCGCTCCGCGGTGAGTTGCGCAGCAGTGCTTCCACGCCCACCAGGGCGGTGCGGGCCTTCAGCGCGTCGGCACGGGCGTGGAACTGCCCCGCCAGCATGGCCAGCAGCGGGTCCAGCCCGCTGCGCCGGGCCAGCTCATGCGCCAGCGGCGTGGGGTCGGTGAAGCCCGCGCGGATCAGGACAACGCCCAGCCGGATCCCGAACAGCCCAAACCGCGCAAGCAGTTGCGCCCTCGCATCCGCCGTGAGGCCTTCCGGAACGTCCGAGCGCAGGAACCTGTCTGCGGAAAGCAGCAACCGTTCCCGTTCCCCCCGGCCCATGGCGGCCAGGAGCGCCAGCGACTCGTAGTCGGACTGGCGCATGCTCCGGGCGCTCTGGGCCAGGAGACCTGCCACCGGGACCACCCCCAATGCCAGCTTGCGCAGGCTGGGGTCCCGGCGGTACCGCTCGGCGATGTCCCCCGCGGAAAGCAGGGAATCAATCCTGCCCGCGCCGATTTCATCGGCCCGGGACAGGACAGCCAAAGCATTGACTGTGCCGGAGCGTCCCGCTTCTGTGTCCTTGAAGGACTCCAGAAACCGGAGATCGGCTGCGTGCATGTGCCGCATCAGGTAGACCACGGCGTCGGCCTGGGAGGGCGAATCTTCAGGTGTGAGGAAACCGACGGACCGCGCAGACACGTCCTCGGACAGTGAGGCGATGCCCGGGGTGTCGATAAGGGTAACGTTCCGCAGGCTCTCCGACGGCCACTCCACTACCAGGCGTTCCACGTCCTGGGATCGTTCCTTACCCAGGTCGAACACGAGCCGCCCGTTGGTCCGCTTCAGGGGCAGGAGGCGCGGTTCGCCTGCCACGGGGTGGAGCGTGATGCGGGGCGAATGGGCAAACCTGTACCACGTGACGACGCGGGTGCATTCTCCGGTGTCGGTAGGGGCAATTTCTTCCCCGATGATTGCGTTAAGCAGAGTTGACTTTCCGGCTTTGACCATCCCTGCAACGGCAATCCGCAAGGGTTCGGCCAGCCTGTCGGCGTACCCGTCCAGCGCTGCCACCGCTGCCGGGTCATCACGGTAGACGGCTTGGGCTGCCTGGATCAGGTCTGCCACGCCGGCGAGGGTCGACGTCCTCATCGGGCAGCCACCACCACGGGTGCCCCCTCTGGTGTGGATGCTGGACCGGTTACTGGCTTGGCCGGTGACGGCTCCTTGTCCACCAGCCCCTGGGCAGCCTGGTTCAGGGCGTCCACCCGCTTGAGTTCGGCCTTGATCTCCCGGACTCGCATTTCCTTTTCCAGCGTATAAGTGGTTGCTGCCTTTTGCGCGGCCGCCACGGAATCCGACAATGAACGGTGGTGTTCCTCGGCAATTTCGGTGAAGTGGTCCCGGGTGGACCGCTGGACCAGCCGGAGCCTGTCCTTCAGCTGCTTTCCCACCTGGAACGTCACGTCGTCCAGCTGGCGGCGGACCAGTACCTTGGCTTCAGCCTGCCGGCGTTTAAGTCTGTTCTCCTTGTCCTCCCGGTACGCCTTGCGCCCCAGCAGCAGGCCGGCGCCAACGGAGAGCGGATTGATCAGGGCCATGCCGAAGATGCCCGTCAGCAGCCCGAACATGAGAACGCCGCCGTAGGAACCCCGCATGCCGATCAGGACTTTTTGCATTGGATTGACGCGCCCGTCATCCAAGGTGGGCATGTCATCCACTGGATCCAGCGCGTCCCCCGTGTCGGAAACGCGGAGCAAAGGGAGCGAGACTTCATCCTCAGAGAAGTGCTCGGCAACCTGCGTGGCCAGCCACTGTGTCCGCTCACTCGTCCAGACGAAGGTGTCCGAGATTGCGGAGGCTGCACACTCCTCGAGCCAATTGGTGAACGCCACCCAACTGGGTCCCGGATCGCCAAGGTCAATGGCGGTCTCGGCCTCGCGCTGGATCCGCCGCAACCGGTCCCGCAGGTCGTACTCCATGTCGGCGATCAGGTCACCGATGCCGTCGTTGAGTGTGATCTGCCAGCGGGCGGAGCGTTTGCGGAGGTCGTCGGCCTCGAGTTTGGCCGCTTCAAGGCCAGCGATCATGGCAGGGGTGGCTTCAGGATCCTCCAACGCGGTCAGCTCGGACTGCAAGGAAAGCCGCAGGTTGTCCGTGACGGAGAGCAGGTCCTGGCTCACCGAGCGTCGCTGGATCCGCTCAGCATTTCCCACAATCTCATTCCGCAGATGGCCGATTAGGGCGGGGAAGCCGGATTCGTTGTTCAGTTCCCCGTCCTGCTGCTGCGCCGCTTCAAGCCGGAGATCCGAGGACACCGGAAACAGCGGAATCTCAGGTGAGACGTCGGCGAGGTGTCCGCGGTCCAGCTCAGCCACCCGGCGCCATTCCGGGTACAGGTCGGTTTTGGACAGCACCCCCACCACGCTGGGCGTGATGCGCATGGCCTGCCGCAGGAACCGCACTTCCGGTTCGGTGTATTCCTGCGAGGCATCCGAGACGAGCAGCATGGCGTCCGCGGTCGGAAGGGCGGTGAGCGTGGTCAGCGTGTGGGTTGAGCCCAAACCGCCGACGCCGGGCGAGTCAACCACCGTCAGGCCGCCGGCAAGCAGTTTACGCGGCAGGAACACCTCGGCGGCCACCAGTTTCTTGGCGTTACCGGGATTCCCGCGCTCGGAGACATAGGCGGCCAGGTCACCGATGTTAATGGGCACGCGTTCGACTGCTTGGTCGTCGAGGAGCTCAGCGTCAGCCCGGGGAAGGAGGACAAATGCGGACGCCGGATCACCGTGCCGGACGACGGTTGGCACGGAGGTGGCGATGTCGTCGTCGACGGGGCACACCGGCGCGTTGACCATGGCGTTAATGAGCTTGCTTTTGCCCTGCTTGAATTCGCCGACAACGATCACGCGGATGCTGGGGTCCGCCAACCGACCCAGCGTCTGCTCTAGGCGTTTCCGAAGGTCAGCCCGCTCTCCCTCGCTGACGAGGTCAATGCCCTGCTGCACCAGCCCGGACAGCTGTGCCGCCGTCAAAGGGTTCGAGGACCTGGCTGGTCCTTGGGGGCCCGGCGTCGTTGCCGGATCCGCGGGTCGCTGCTCTTCAACCATTACCAGTCCTTTGGTCGAGTTCAGAAGTGGAAATCAGGTAGCCCGGGAGGAGCCCGGCAGGAGGTTGGACTCCTGCCGGGCGCCGCCTGGATGCTACTGGGGGTCGCTACTACAGATTGACATCGTCAACTGCAACCTCGTTGAACGACTCGGCGATGTCGACCTGGGCATTCAGTTCAGTGTTGATCGAGTTGTCCTCGGTGAAGTCGAGGGTGTTATCAGCCACAACGGTGTTGCCCGCAATGACCGCCGAGTTGTCTTGGAAGGAATCCGCGATATCCACCGCCAGGTTGGTGTTCGTGGAGTTGTCGGAGTTATCCGTGGCCGTAAGGGAGCGGTCGGAGTTATCCGTTGCCGTAAAGGAGCGGTCGGAGTTATCCGTTGCCGTAAAGGAGCGGTCGGAGTTATCCGAGCGGTCCGAGTTGTCCGACCGGTCGGAGTTATCCGTGACCGTAACGGAGCGGTCGGAGTTGTCCGAGTTGTCGGAGTTGTCCGAGTTGTCGTTGTACGAATCGGAAACGTCGAGGTCGATGTCTGTGTTGTAGGAATCGGAAATGTCCGTACGTGTGTTGCCGACGCTGGCGTCACGGCCGGCGTTGACGGAGTTGTCCGTGGAGCTGTCATTCGAGTTGTCAGCATTGTACGAGTCACTGACATTGTTGGAGTTCCGCATGTCAACGTCATCGCCGGCAGCCACTGCACGGTCACCTGAGGCAGTGACGGAGCTGTTCTCGAACCACTGGCTGACGTCGCCGTTGGCCCAGATGTTCTGGTTGACGGACTGATCGGTGATGGTGTCGCGGTCGTCCACCGTTGAAGTCCAGGAGTAGTTGTTGACCACGTTGTGCAGCTGCTGGACAGCGTGGTCGTGGTCGCTGTGACCACCCGTGCCACCGTGGCCACCGTCGCCACCGTGGCCACCGTCGCCACCCTGGCCACCGTGGCCACCGTGGCCACCGCCGGCCGGCGGGGGGGTTGCGGCGACGCCGCCACCGCCGGTTGCTGCGCCGTTGCCGCCGGTGTTGTACGAGCGGTCGAAGGAAGACGCGTTGAGGGTGATCGGTGCGAAGTCCAGGACGACGGGCATTGCCGCGTCGACATCAGAAGAGCAGACGTCGCCCAGACCGGCGTGTTGCAGTGACCGCTCCGGACTGTTTAAAAATTCCTGCGCTGCCTGCTGGTTTCCGAAAAGGTGCATCAGAAATTGGACGAGGTCGTTGGCGAGTGTGGTCATTTGGTGGTCCTCAAATCTTCTCTGAGTTGTAGTTGGCCCTGCTTCGTTGCCGGGCTTGAATCAAACGTATGGTCCCGCAGGTGGACGGGGCATCGGGCTCGTTCCCCCTCTCGAACGGACCCCCTCCCGGGACCCGGAGACCGAGCCTTTAGGGGCATTAGGTGATCAGTCGGGTGGGGGATTCTCGATTCCCAAGGCGAGCCTGAGCCTGACCAGCAGGTCTGAGCGGTTTTCAGCGCCCAACCGGCGGCGCATCCGGGCAATATGGTGCTCCGCGGTGCGCGGGGAGATATAGATCTCTTCCCCGATTTCCCGGTAGGTTTTTCCCTCCAGCACCAACCTTGCCACTTCTTTTTCGCGTTCGCTCAGCACCGAGGCATCCGATTGGCGGGCTCCATTGCCCTGGTCCACGGCAGGAGCGTTGTGAACCGCGGATTGCCCGGCAGGGTTCGCCCCGGCAGAGTACGCCTGCGGGTGGAGGTCCCGGGCACAGGACAACAGGCGCAGCATGTCCCTGCGCTCACTTGCCCGCGCAGCGGCGTGGCCTGCCAGCCGCGCTCCTTCCCAGGGCATCCCGACGGCGTTCAGCCCCCGGGCCGCTGCCTCTACGTCCGCTGTCTGGAACCTACTGGCCAGGACCGACACCCAGGCTTTGCCCGCAACAGCCAGCCGCGACGCAAGGTGGCTGTGGTCTGCGGCGCGGGCAAGCGCTGCCGCATGGGGTGCCAAAGCAGCGGGGCTTTCATTCAAGAGTGCTGCTTGGACGGCAGCCCAGTGCAGGGGGACAGCCCACAGTGGCGGCTCGCCGAGATCCCGCAAGAGCTTCCACGCCTCATCGAGGTAATGCGAGACCCGCCTTGTCTCCCTTAACCGGGCGGCGGTAATCATCAGTTCCCCCCACGGCAGCAGGCTGTACAGGTCCACCGCCGTATGCAGCATGGCTTCGCGGGCCCGTTCCCAGGCCAGGACCAGGTCGCGGACCTCCCCGCTCCGGCGCGCCAGGCCAACTTCCAGGGCCGCGCAGAGGAACTCATCCCGCGGCACCAGTGGCCAGTGGTTGGCTTTGGAGGCCTCGTTGATGGCCAGCCTCGCTTCACCCGGGTTGTCCTGCTGCATGGCCGACCAGGCCTTGAGGAGGAACAGCCGGGGCTTGACCGCGTCGCCGCCCTGGCTGGCAGCGGCCGCGGCGCGCACGATGGTTTCCGCGAGGTGAGGTTCGCCGGTGTGCAGGGCCATGAGCGCGGCCAACGCACCAGGCGTATCCGGAACCGGCAGGACGGCTCCCGATGCGTTCAGCATGTCTGACGCATGGATCAGAAGTGGAAGTCCCTGGTGCGGGTCCCCGGACAACGATTCCAGGATTCCAGCGGCAGTCTGCGCCTGTGACACGGCCAATGAAGTGGGCGACGCCGGTGCCGAGCCTTTCGGGAACATTGCCTCGGCACCTGCACGGTTGCCGCAGCCGATCAGGGCAACGGCAGCCGCGGGGCCGGAGGGACCCGCCCGTTCCGGTCCCAACCAGGTGTACACGTCTGCGCCGCGGGCCAGCATACCCCGCTGCGCCCAGACTGCGGCAGAGACGTCCACCCCCAGTCGAAGGTCCGGCGGATCAGGGCACATCAAAAGCCAGTCGATGATCCGTCCGGCGGCATCCAGGTCCCCGGTGGCCGAAGCGGCCTGGGCGCGGCGGGCCGCGGTGGCCAGCTCATCCGCGCCGGCCACGAGGGCCTCGTCGTAGAGTTGGACAGCCAGGCCCGGATCGTGCTCGAGTGCCCGGTCACCGGCTTTTTCGAGTTCGGCGGCAACGCGGCGGTCAGCGAGCCCGCTGCGTGCCAGTTCACGGGCGAGTTCGCCCAGGGGACGGCCTTCCGAAGCAAAGGAGCCCACGAGTTCGCGCTGCAGCGCATGGAGCCGCGGGGTGGGTGTGGATGTCAAGAGGGCATGTTGGACGGTTCCCACCACCGTGCCGTCGGGATGGAGAAGCCCGGACGATTCCGCCCGGGCCACCAACAATTCAAGGCTCTCCACGTCGCCGTCGGCCACCTTGCGGGCCAGTTCCTGCGGCAACGGTCCGGGGAGGGTGAAACCGACAGACAGTGCCAGCAGTAGCTCCCGGACGGCGGCGGTCTCACCGCTAAGCTGCTCGGCCAGGTGCTGAGGGTTGGCGGTCGCCGTGGATTCCAGTGCAGGCGGGACCTCATGCGGCATCATGCGTCACGCTGCCGGCAAGCTGGTCGGAGCCGGCGTCGGCGGCTCTGAGGTCGGGTCCGCAGACGTCGCCGGCGGCACCGGGGTGGTGGGGGCAGGCTCGAGGCTCGGTTGAGGCGTCGTCACAGGCGGCGCCGTGGTAGTCGGCGGTGTAGTCGCCGTCGGCCCGGTCGTAACCGGCGGCGTTGTTACAGGCGGCTGCGAGGAGGGTGGCGTCGTCGCGGGCGGCTCAGTTGCCCGAGCAGGAGTGGTGGTCGGTGAGGTTGTTGCAAGCGGCCCTGACGTGGTGGACGGAGGTGCCGCCGGATCCATTGTTGGTGTACCCGCCGGCGTTCCCTGGGCAGCTGCCTGAGTGGGAACACTCGTTGCCCTCGGCCCACCCGGCGTGGACCCAGCGTCCGCATTCCCTGGCGTCGAACCGGTTGAGGGAGGTGCCGAGGCGGACGGCCTGCTGGTTGGCGAGGCCGCCGCATCAATTCCTGCAGAGTCGGCAGGTGCCTCCGGATCCTTTGCGCTGGCCTCGATGCCAATCACGGGGTCCTGCGCTCCTCCTGCGGAGCCGGCGGCAGCACCGCTGCCTGCCGGAGCTCCGCTGCCACCTGGCTCGCCGGCTGCCGCCGGGGCTTCCGGAGCAAACATCGCGCTGAGGCTACCCAGCCCGTCGGGGCTCCCGGCTGCGGTGGCAGTCAGGATGGTGAAGAGCGCCGCCCCCGCAGCCACCGCAGTCAAGCGAATGACAGGACGCCGGGCGTGGGTACCACCTTTCGCCACGTGTGCGTGGTGGGCGTCCCCTAAGGGAGCACCCCTGGCACCGTCGCCGGTGGCGGCGGTGCCAGCCAACGAGCCGAAAGCAGCCCCGGATTTCCGGGACCAGCTGGCACGGCGGTCGGCGCCGTGTGGCTCAACAACTACATCTGCTGGCGCAGGAATTTCCGGGATCGCATCAGCGGCCCCAGCAGGCCCCGCCGCCACGGCCGGAGAGGCCTGAAGCGCTGCGACGGCTGCACCGAGGCATATGGAGGACTTGGGGTCCGCATCCACGGCGATGGGCCGGTCCAACTGTTCCGAAATCAGCTGCGCCACCAAGGGAATCCGTGAAGATCCGCCGATCAGGAGCACCGCGGACAGGTCTGCCGGCTCCAGTCCAAGTTGTTCCAAGGAACGTTCCAGGGCCTCCACTGTTTCGCGGAGGGGCTCCTCAACCATGTCCTCGAACTCCGAGCGGACCAGGCGCACTTGCTGCTGAACGCCAGGCAGGAACACCGAAATGCTCGCCTCGCTGTCGGCCGAGAGCGCTTCCTTGGCCTCCACGCACTCACGCTTAAGCCGCGCCAGCGCCGCCAGGGCAGCGGGATCTTCCGGGTCAAGGGCTGCCAAAGCTTCGCCCGTGTGCGCTGCCACATAGCGAAGGACGGCGGCATCGAAGTCAGCTCCACCGAGTCCTTCGATGCCTTCCGGGGTGCCCAGGAATTCGAATCGGCCGTTGCCGTCCTTCCTCAGGATCGCAGTGTCGAAGGTCCCGCCGCCCAGGTCGTAGACGGCGATGGTGCTGCCGTCCTCCACGCGCACCTGGGAAGCGTAATGCAGTGCGGCCGCTTCCGGTTCGCTAATGAGCGTGACGCTGGGCATTCCTTTTGCGGCGAGGGCTGCCAGGACCGCGGTGGTCCGGTGTCCGCCCCAGGCCGCGGGGTGCGAGATGATAATTTCCGACGGCGGGGCGCCCTCGCGTTCTTCGGCCCGGTCCGCAACCCAGCGGGCCATCGTGGCAAAAATTTCTTCAGCGGGCAGGGCTAACGTGCCTACTGCGATGGGGACGCTGTCTCCGATCCGACGTTTGAACTCGCGCACCACCCGGGCGGGAACATCCAAACCGCGGCGTTCGGCTGCCTCGCCAACCAGGATGGGGCCCTCTTCGGGGTAGTACACCACAGACGGCACCGCCGTTCCGCGGAGCCCCAGGGGCAGGCTCTCGGGAACTGGCTGATCATCCCTGGCAATCGCGGCGGCGGTAAAACTGGTCCCGACATCAACGGCGAGAACGTAGCTCATAGGTACCTCGGCAAAGCGCAGCTGGCCGTCCGCAAGCTTCATCACAGACTGGCTTCCCCCAACGTAGCACCACCGTCTGCCGGGCAACACCTTTATTCATACATCGATTAGCGTATTATCCGGCCATTGTGGAAAAAATCCAGAGAAACCCCTGCTCAGAGGCCTGAATAGGAATGCAGGCCGTTAAAGAACTGGTTCACGATGGTGAAGTTGAAGACAACGCAGAGGTACCCAACGATCGAGAGCCAGGCAGCGCGGGTTCCGGTCCAGCCGCGGGTGGCGCGGGCGTGGAGGTAGCCGGCGTAGACCACCCAGATCACAAACGTCCACACTTCCTTGGTGTCCCAGCCCCAGAACCGGCCCCAGGCCTTTTCGGCCCAGATGGCCCCGAACATCAGCGTGAAGGTCCAGCCGATGAAGGCGATGGCGTTGATCCGGTAGGACAGGTTTTCCAGGCTCAGGGCCGAGGGTACCAACCGCATGAAGCCGAGTTTGTCCGCACCGCCGGCAGCGATCGTCTTTTGCCGGTGGGACTGGACCAGCTGCAGGGCGGACATGGCGAAGGTGAGTGTGAACAGGGCCGAGGAGAGCACCGCGATGGAGACGTGGATAATCAGCCAGTAGCTCTGCAGCGCGGGGACCAGGTGACCCACTGGCGTCCAGAAGGCTACCGACGCGGCCACCAGCATGATGATCGCCAGGCCCACTACGAAGGTGCCCAGGAACCGCAGGTCGCGGCGGATGAGCACCAGGAGGAAGACGGCCACCGCAACGAAGGCACCGGTGGTGAGGAACTCGTACATGTTGCCCCACGGCACCCGGCCAGCACCCAGTGCGCGGGTGATCACGCCCGCGGCGTGGATCAGCACACCGAGGATGGTGAGGGCGACGGCCACGCGTGCGGGAACGCGGCGTTCGGCCGCATAGCGCATGTCGGCGTCGGCCGTCTGCCCTGAAGCGGAGGCTGCGGCGGAGTTTTTGCCAGCGGACGACGACGGGCGCTCGGCCCGTCCGGCAGGTCCGGCCAGGAGCGAATCCACGCGGTTCGCTACTGCGACCGCATCAACGGCAGTCGCCGCAGCGGCGCCTACTCCGGCCGCCACCGGAACCCTGGCCTCCCCTGCCGCCTCAGCAGCCTTCAGATCAATGGCGCGCAACGCCTTGCTGCTCTTCGCCAGGTCCCAGGCAAAGGCGATGAAGGCCACGGTGTAGGTGCCTGCGGCGAGCAGCATCAGCAGCTCGCTGTACGCGCCCATGGTTTCGTTGATGACAAAAGGCATTACTGGTCCTTTGTGGGTCCGGCGGAACCGGTGGGGGTGGTGACAGAGTCTGCGCCATTATCGCCCTGGCTGCTGGGAGTTTGCTGGGTAGAGTCGTCAGAGGGTAGATGCCACTCGTCGGCGAGGAGCTGCCGGATGGACTGCGCTTCGCCAGCCAGGCGGTGGTCCTCACCGCGGGCCAGGAGGCCGTATTCCACCATGGTCCGGCCATCGTCGTGGGTTCCGGTCCGGACCCAGACGCGGCGGCGGTTGACGTAGAGCGAAACGATGAGTCCGGCCACGGCCAGCAGGGCGAAGATGAGGGCGGAGACCTGGCCGGGGTTGTGGTGGATGTCCACACCGACGTACCGCTTCACGCCGTCGAAGCTAATGCTGCCCTTGCCGTCCGGCAGGGTGTAGGTGCTGCCGGGGGCCAGGGTGATGCCACCGGCGGCGAGGGTGCGGTTGTTCAGGGGCGTGAGGTGCTTGACGTCCAGTTCGAAGACGTTCTGCGGGGCGCCGTTGTTGAGGCCGAGGTCGCCGAAGTAGGAGTTCAGGGTCAGCTGCGGGTTGAACAGGTCCGGATCGCCGCTGAAGGAAATGCCCTTGTCGGTGACAAACGCGGTGGGCAGGAAGAACCCCACGAAGCCCAGCTGGTCAGGCTGGGCATCGGGGACCTTGATCACGACCGAGGAGTAGTAGTTGTCGCCTTGGAGCTTGGCCACTACGGGACCCTGCATGGCCACGTTGCCGGCGCCGTCGCGGATGGTCACCACAGGGGCGTAACCGTTGCCGGTGAGGTAGATGCTGGTGCCGCCCAGGGTGACGGGGTCGTTGACCTTCAGGACTTCCTGTTTGGCGGGCGCGTCCGGGGTTTCCCGGGTGGTGACTTCGGCGTTGAACCCGATGGGCTGGCCGAACTTGCCCGGCGATTCGCGGTCGAAAGTGACGTCGAATTTGTCCAGCTGGATGGAGTATGGCTGCAGCTGGCTGGACTGGAAGTTGGTGCCGGGCGTGAATTGGTCGTAGCCCACCAGCGTGTTCACGAAGGTGTCGCCCTCAACCAGGATGCGCTGGCCGCTGTAGCCGAACAGGCCACCGATGGCCACGGACACCAGCACGCCGATCAGCGACGTGTGGAACACCAGGTTCCCTACCTCCTTGGCGAAGCCGCGCTCGGCGCCCAAAGATGGCCGCGCGCCGTCGTCGTCCCTCACCTCAACGCGGTAACCGCGCTTCCGGAGCAGCCCCGCGGCACTGTTGATGGCGCCCGACGCCGTGAGGCCGGCGTCGGCGGGGACCACCAGTGTGCCGTATTCGGGCAGGCGGGAGAGCCTTTGAGGGGTCCGCGGCGGCTGGGAGCGCACGGCTTTGTAATGCGCGATAGCACGCGGGATTACACACCCGATCAGGGAGATGAAGAGCAGGATGTAAATGGCCGAGAACCAGGCCGAGGAGTAGACGTCGTAGAGCTGCAGGGTGTCCAGCAGCTTCCCGTACTCCGGGTTGTTCTGGATGTACTGCGTGACCACGAACGGGTTGGCCGGGCGCTGTGGGAACAGCGAACCGGGCACTGCGGCGACAGCCAACAGCAGCAGGAGGAACAGCGCCGTGCGCATGCTGGTCAGCTGGGTCCACGCCCAACGGAGCATCCCTACCGGCCCCAGGACGGGCAGGGCAGCTTCCGCTTTGGCGGCCTCGGCTGCCGTGGCTGCGGCAACGGGGGCCGCGGACTTCTTGTTTGCTTTCACGCGCTCGCTCATCAGATCGGCAACTTCACATCAGTTTGGAACCAGTACTGCAGTTCGGTAACCCAGGCACCCCAGACGCCGCTGGCCATCAGCAGGCCCAGCACCACCAGGATGCCGCCGCCCATCCGCTGGATGGCCAGGCGGTGCTGGCGGAAAAAGGTCATGACGCCCATGCCGCGGCGGACGGCCAGGGCAATGAGCATGAACGGGATTCCCAGGCCCAGGCTGTAGACGAACGCCAGGAAGGCGCCCTTTGCGGCCGACGACCCGCCGGACAAGCTCAGGAGCTGGACGGCGGAGTAGGTGGGCCCAATACAGGGCGCCCAGCCGAGGCCAAACGTCAGGCCCAGCAGGGGCGCTCCCCACAGGCCCGCCGGCGGCTTGGCATGGATTTTGGCGTCGCGCTGCAGCCAGCCGAAACCGCCCATGAACACCACGCCCATGATGATCACCAGGACCCCCAGGAGCTGGGTGATCCAGGCATTCTGCGAGCCTGTGATCATGGTTCCTAGCTGACCGAACGCACCGCCAAGCAGCACAAAGATGATGGAGAAACCCAGCACAAACAGCCCGATGCCCGCGAACATCCGGCCACGCTTCTGCTTCTGCAGGTCCACCCCGCTCAGGCCCGTGACGTACCCCAGGTATCCGGGCACCAGGGGCAGCACGCACGGGGACAGGAAGGACACCAGGCCGGCGAGCAGCGCCACCGGGATGGCGAGCACGAGCGAGCCGTTCAGGATGGTTTCGGCGAAGGGGCTGTTCATGGTCCGGGGCCGCCGCTACTCGGCCACTGCGGCGGCTATGAGGGCTTTGAGGGTGCCCTTCTGAATCTCGCCCAGCACGCGCGAAGCCACCCGGCCCTGCTTGTCCAGGACCAGCGTGGTGGGAACAGCCCCCGGCGGGACCAGCCCGGAGAGGGCAAGGAGCACGCCGCCGTTCTTGTCATCGAAGCTCGGGTAGGTCAGGTTAAAGGTCTTGTCGAAGGCCTCGGCGGTGGCCTTTTCGTCGCGGAGGTTGACACCGTAGAACTGCACACCTTGAGCCTTGAACTCCTGGTGCAGCTCTTCCAGGAGGGGCGCTTCCACCCGGCACGGGGCACAGGCGGCAAACCAGAAGTTCAGGACGGTCACCGTACCCTGGAAGTCGTCCGGGGTCACCGTGGTGCCGTTGAACAGGGTCCCGTTGACAGCGACGGCGGACTTTCGGTCGACTGCCGTGAATTCCGTCACGGAGCCGTCCCCGGCGATGTAATTCTTGTTGTCTCCGGCTTTGGCCTGCTTCGCAAGGGCGTCCTCCTGGGCGCAGCCGGAGAGCCCCAGGGTGAGGGCAGCCAGGGCGGCGCCGCCGGCGGCGAGAACGGCGCGGCGGGACGTGGTGCGGGCGGTGTTTGTCATGTCAGGCTCCCGGCGTGGTGGCGGCACCGGGAAGAAGGGCGGCAGCGGGCTCACTGTACTCAACGCGCAGGAGGGAGCCGTCGTCGTCGAACACCAGGGAGGTGATGGACGTCAGCGTGCATTCACGTTTGCGCGGGTCATGCCAGAGCGGGCGGCCCTCCGCACTCAGGCGGGTGGCCCAGATGGGGAGCTGGTGGCTGACCATGATGGCCTCGGGACCGTTCGCTCCATGGTCCCCGCCTGCCAGTTCGATGGCCCGGAGCCGGGCGTCCTCGACGGCGGCCCGGACGCGCGCGGCCTGGGCCTTGTAGGGCTCGCCCCAGGACGGCCTGAGCGGGTTGACCAGGTGCGGCCAGTGCTTGGGCTTGCGGAGCTCGGCCTTGGTGACCTTGATGCCCTGGAAGTAGTTCCGCGCCTCGATGATGCGCTCATCAGTGTGGAGCTCAAGCTGCAGCGCTTCCGCGGTGGGGGCAGCGGTCTCCTGGGCCCTGACCAGCGGCGACGCGGTCAGATAGACGATCCTGGCACCCTGGGCCGCGCGCTCACTGAAGTACAGGGCGAGGGTCTGTGCCATTTCCCTGCCCAGCTCGGAGAGATGGAATTCGGGCAGCCTGCCGTACAGAACGCCGTCGGGATTATGGACCTCGCCGTGGCGGAGCAGATGGACAGTGGCTTGGGGCATGTGTACCAGTTTCTCAAAGATGGCGTTCGATCCGAAATCTTCTACATCGAGTAGAACTGAAAGTTTTGGCAAATTGTTCCGGAACGGGGAATAAAACATGCAAATGCAAGTTTATATTGAGGACAACGGATGGTTGTGATTTCAACTGATGAAGTATCAAGCTATCCGGGAGTACCACCCGACAAACCAAGGAGAAACACCATGGCTCTTCCCGCAGACATCACCACCGGCACCTGGACCCTCGACAACTCGCACAGCGAAATCGGCTTCACCGTGCGCCACGCCGGCATCAGCAAGGTCCGCGGCCAGTTCAAGGATGCAGCGGCAACCCTGCACCTCGCCGAAGACGTGGCCGCTTCCAAGATCAGCGCCACCATCCAGACCGCCAGCTTCGACTCCGGCGACGCCAACCGCGACGGCCACGTCCGCGGCGAGGATTTCTTCGACGTCGAGAAGTTCCCGGAAATCTCCTTCGTCTCCAACGGCCTCGTGGCCAAGGGCAACAGCTACGAGCTGACTGGTGACCTCACCATCAAGGGCATCACCCGTCCGGTTTCCCTGGAGACCGACTTCAACGGCGTGGCCGTTGACCCGTTCGGCATGACCCGCGCCGGCGTTTCCGCTGAAACCACCATCAGCCGCAAGGACTTCGGGCTGACCTGGAACGCCGTCCTCGACGCCGGTGGCGTGCTGGTCAGCGACAAGGTTGCCATCAACCTCGAACTGGCGTTCATCGCCCCCGCAGCTTAACTCTTCAGTACTGAACGCGCCGCGTACGCAGCCGCGCCACGCGCCCGGCCGCCAGAATCCCCAGCGATTCCGTCGGCCGGGCGCGCGGTGTTTAATTCCTAGATCCAGTGGGACACGCGGTCTACAGTGAAGCCATGAGCACCCCCAGTGACGTCCCGCAGCCCCAGCAGCCCGGTTCCCAACCGCCGGCCGGCAACGTTCCACCCGCCGGCTACGAGCCGCCGCAGGGTTACCCAGCGCAGCCGGAGTACCAGCAGCCGCGCGAGGCGTATGGCAAGCCGGGCGGGTTCCAGTTCCAGACGCCCACCGACGGTCCCCACAACTTCAACGATGTCATGCCCAGGGGAGGCTTGCCGGGAATGTTCAGCGTGACGGGGCTGCCTACCAAACTCAAGGTCTCCTACTGGATATGGATCATCGGCGGCATTCTCGGCGTTCTCGGCAGCTTCTTCGGCCTGCTGGACACTCTGGCACTCTTCACTGTGGCACCGGCGCTGGCCACCGTCGTCCTCCTCCTCGTCCTGGTGGCGCTCGGCCTGGCGGCGGCCCAGATTGTCCTGGCCGTGAAGATGAAGGAAGGCAAGGAATGGGCGCGCCTTGCACTCACCATGGTTGCTGGCGTCTCGCTGGTCTTGGCGTTCCTGGGCGGCAGCATGGGTGAGGGAATCGGCAACAACTGGCTTGGTTTCCTCATCAGCGCCGCAGCAACGGTCCTGATGTGGCTCCCCAACTCGCAGGCCTGGTTTACCGCCGTCAAGGGCTGCGCCTGAGGTGCCTGTTCCCAACTGTTCCTGCTGGCCGGAATACCTCTCTGGAATGACCCGCCCCGGCACAGGCAAGGGTACGGTGGGAGTAAGCCGTACTGGGGGCAGGCCAGTGGACTGCACCCAGCAGCCGAACTGACCTCCGACCTGCAAAGGACCGCTCATGAGCACGCCCGTCCCGCCTCCCGTCCCGAACGAGCCCGTCAACCAGCCCCCGGCACCCCGTTATGGCGAGAACAGCCCGCAGTCCGGACAGCCCACTCCCCCCGCGAACTCCCCGCAGGCACCGCAGTACGGCCAGAACGCCCCACAGGCACCGCAGTACGGCCAGAACGCCCCGCAGGCACCGCAGTACGGCCAGAACGCCCCGCAGTTTGGCCAGCCCACTCCGCCGGCCCATGGCCAGCAGCCGTACGGGCAGTCCCCGTACGCCCACTATCCCTCGGGGCAGCCGCAGGCAGCGGGGACAAAAGGCATTCCCCGGCTGGTCAACATTTCCTTCTGGCTGCTGATCGGCGCCGCGGCGCTGTTTGCCAGCACCCTTCTATTGGGCATCAGCATGCTCGATGACCCGATCATGCGGAACGCCTTCGAGGATGCCATGCGCAGCAGCGGCGCCACACGCACCGAGTTCAACTTCGAGGACTTCCGGAGCGTCCTCGCCGGAACGTTGGTGGTCCTGGCCATCCTCGGTGCGGGCATGTACTTACTGGTGGCATTCTTCATCCGCAAGGGTAAGAACTGGGCCCGGATCCTGGGCACCGTGTTCGCGGCGCTGTCCGTTACCAGCCTCTTCCAGGTGCCGAACATCGGGACCCTGGGCAGTTTGGCAGGCATCGCGGCCATCGTTCTGCTGTACCTGCCGTCCGCGGCTCCGTACTTCCGGAAACAACTGCCGTTCGCCAACCCCTACGGCACCCCGGGCCCAACGCCGGGCAACCCATACGGCCAGTAGGTTCCCACCCCGTAATCCGCCCAAGGAGCGTGGACCCCGCCGGCGGCCAGCCGGGAATCTCAGGCGGTATGGTCCGGAGTCTGCGCCCGTTGTGCGTGGTACGCGAGGATCTGCAGTTCGGTGGCCATATCTACCTTGCGCAGGTTGAAGCCCGCAGGGACTTGCAGCATGACCGGAGCAAAGCTCAGGATGCTGTGCACACCGGCCGCCACCACGCGGTCGCAGACCGCCTGCGCCACGGCGGCCGGCAGCGCCAGGACCACCATGTTGGCGCCGGTCCGCTCGAGCACTGACTCCAGGTCAGCCACATCACTGACACGCAGCCAGCCCACCTCGTTGCCCACCACCATCTGGTCGGCGTCGAAGATGGCCACCACGTCAAAACCACGGGACTCAAACCCTCCGTAGCGGGCCAGGGCCTTGCCCAGGTTACCGGCGCCCACAATGGCAACTTTCCAGTCATGGGTCAGGCCGAGGGCTGCGGAGATGTGGCGGCTGAGATACTGCACCTCATAGCCAACGCCGCGTGTGCCATAGGAACCCACATAGGACAGGTCCTTGCGAAGTGTTGAGGAACTGACGCCCGAGGCTTCCGCCAGGGATTCCGAGGACACCCGCTCCACACCTTCAGCGAGCAGCGCGTTCAGGGCGCGCAGGTAGATGGTCAGCCGTGCCACTGCCGCCGGCGGTACCTGCTTGGCGATCTCGCCGCCCGGGGCCGTCCCTTTACCTTCTACAGCCTGGGGAGATGAATCCAGCGAACTCACTATCCCCTCCATTGCCTCGCGTTGTGAATCCACTCTAGGGCCCTGCCAGTGCTGTCCACAAAGCCGGCGACATCTTTGGCAATCGGTTGCCTCTCAGGCCAGGGCACGCTGAAGGACGCGCGTGAGCCTGGCTTCATCGATTTTCCAGAAGTCGCGCTGGACGCCGTCGACAAGCACCACCGGGACTTCCTCCGCGTACCGCTCCCGCAGTTCCGGCAGTCCATCCACCTGCTGTTCCGTCCACCCAAGCCCCAACTTGGCAGTAACGCGTTCGACGGCGTCGCGCGCCGCTGCGCACAGGTGACAGTCTGCCTTGGTGATGAGGACTACCTCCGGTTTTGCCATGCTTTAACCGTATCGCCCTTTGGGTGCGGACAGCGCGCGGACGCCGGCGCGGGCGCCGCGCTGAAATCTTCGCCACCGAGTATTGACTAGACTCGGGGACATGCCCGAGGAGAAGTACGTCGCTGTAGTCACCCAGCCGGATGCGGTGATGCAGACCGGCGAAGCGGCCTTCTTCGACGTTGACAACACACTCATGAAGGGCGCCAGCCTCTTCCACGTGGCCCGCAAGATGCATCAGCGCGGCGCCTTCACTCTGACCCAGGCGGTCGGCTTCGCCTGGAAGCAGCTCAAGTTTGTGACGCGGGGCGAGAACCTGGACGATGTCCATGCTGTCCGCGACTCGGCCCTCACCCTCGCGGCAGGCATCACTGTGGATGACATCAAGGCCCTGGGCGAAGAAGTCTACGACGAGATGATCGCCTCCAGGATCTGGCCCGGGGCCAAGGCGCTGGCGCAACAGCACCTGCGCGTGGGCCGGCGGGTCTGGCTGGTCACGGCCACCCCCATTGAAGTTGCCTCAGTCATCTCCACCCGGCTGGGCCTCACAGGCTCCCTGGGCACTGTTGGCGAGATTGCCGACGGCATGTACACCGGCCGGCTGGTGGGTGACATCCTGCACGGCTCCGCCAAGGCAGTGGCCGTCCAGGAACTGGCCGACGCCGAGGGGCTGGACCTGAAGCGCTGCTGGGCCTACAGCGATTCCTACAACGACATCCCGCTGCTGACCCTGGTGGGGCACCCCGTGGCCATCAATCCCGATTCCAGGCTCCGCAGCCATGCGCGCGACCGCAACTGGCCGGTCTACGATTTCCGCTCGGGCCGCCGCGCTGCCACACTCGGCCTGAAGGCAGCCACTGCCGGCGGCGTGGTCTACGGCCTCTGGCGGGGCTTCGCCCGCTTCCGCGGCCCCCGGGTCTAGTACCGGGCTCTGCCCCGGACACGCTTTCGGGCCGAGGACGCGCCCTCGGGCTGAGGACACCCGGCTCCGCGTGTCCTTGACCCGATTCCGTGTCCTTGAGCCGAAACAGTGTCCTGAACCCGATAACAAAAATGCCCGCTGCCGGAGAGGCAACGGGCATTTCGCGCTGTACGAAGTATCTCTACTTCTTATTGCGGCGCTGGTGGCGGGTCTTACGAAGCAACTTGCGGTGCTTCTTCTTGGCCATACGCTTGCGACGCTTCTTAATAACTGAACCCACGAAAGTTCCTCACAAACTAGATGCAGTACCTGTCTGATGGAAAAGGTCCGTGGACAGAGCTACAGACTGAAACAACTGACAGATTCTTACAATGACGTAAAACAATCCTTAACAGGGTACCGCTTTCTGGCGGCGACCACCGACCGCAGCCCATTTCTGGGCTGAAACAGCGACTGGACGCGGGGCCTTCAGGCGGTTTCGGTGTGACCGTCCACCACAGCACCCTTGAGATACTGTTCGACGGCGCTCTCCGGCACCCGGTACGACCGGCCGAAACGCACCGCAGGCATTTCGCCGGAATGGACCAGGCGGTAGACGGTCATTTTGGAGACGCGCATGACCTCGGCCACTTCGGCCACGGTCAGGAACTTCGCGTTCGAGAAGTTCTGTTCTGCGGACATTTCCCTATTCCTTTGCTGACGGATGACGGCTAACCCCAGCTGTGTTCCATTGCGGTGTGCCGATGCTGAGCCATCCACCAACCATGTGATAGATACTCTAGAGGTTCATGGTGCTGTAGTGAAAGTCATCCGGCACAATCATTGTGCAATGCGGCGTTTCCGCGCGGACGCTGCAAGATGGTTGAGCACCGAAACGGACACCTCCCACTCCATGCACGTGTCCGTAACGCTCTGGCCGTACACCAGTTCGGACTCACCGGCCGCATGCTCGGCGACGTCCAGGTTCTGGGCGCCGCCAACCAGGAAACTTTCCAGAATGACCCCGGCGACGGCCTGTGCGGCCCGGCCTCCATCCTCGAGCTGGGCACCGATTTCCAGTGCCACTTCTGCTTGCCGGTGGTGGCTCTTGCCGCTGTTGGCGTGGCTGGCGTCCACGATCAGCCGGGGGTTCAGTCCCTTGCCCGCGAGATTCACGGAGGCGCTTTCGACGTCGGCAGCCGAGTAGTTCGGTCCCTCGCGTCCGCCGCGGAGGATGACGTGGGTGTCCGGATTGCCGGCGGTGGCCACAAGCGCAGCCCGGCCGTCGCCGTCAATGCCGAGGAATGCCTGCGCGGCCGCGGCGGCGCCGCACGCGTCGACCGCAACCTGCAGGTCGCCGTCGGTCCCGTTCTTGAAGCCGATGGGCATGGACAGGCCGGACGCGAGCTGGCGGTGGATCTGGCTTTCCGTGGTGCGGGCTCCGATGGCCCCCCAGGAGATCAGGTCAGCCATGTACTGCGGACTGATGGGTTCCAGGAACTCGGTGGCGGTGGGCAGCCCCAGCGCCGTGACCTGCTGCAGGAACTGCCGGGCAGCGCGGAGGCCGGTGGCCATGTCGTGGCTGCCGTCCAGGCGCGGATCATTGATGAGGCCCTTCCAGCCTAAGGTGGTGCGGGGCTTTTCGAAGTAAGTCCGCATGACGATCAGCAGGTCTTCCTTATGCTTCGCGGCCTGGCTGACCAACCGGCGTGCGTATTCCATGCCGGCACTGGGATCGTGGATCGAGCACGGTCCCACGATGACCAGCAGGCGGTCGTCCACGCCGTCCATGATGGCCCGGACCTCGTCGCGGCCGCGTTCGACGACGTCGGCCACCCGCGCATCCAGCGGCAACTCGGCGATGAGCTCCGCAGGCGTGGGCAACGGCGTGAATTCGCTGACCCGAAGGTTGGACGTGGATTTAGCGGAAGTGGCTGTTGCGGTGCTTATGTTCAGGTCCTGTTCCGGATAGGAAGCGGGCCCAGATCAGAACCCGCCGGAGAATGGCGAAGGGCAGAGAATGATCTCTGCCCTGTTGGCTCTGAAGGAAGTTGGATGCGTGTCAGTTAGACGCGGGCTCCTCCAGAGCCAACGAAAAATACGCATACCAACGGTTAGTCATGGGCATATGGTAACGACACCGCGCCGCCGCGGCAAAATCCTTTCCGTCACACACTGCAATCCGGGAATACTCAGCCCATGAGCTCGCGAAGGTATTGCAACTGCCTGATCCAGTGATGCTCCTGGCCGCCCTCGTGGTTGTTGAACCGGTAGACCTCGATCGCCTTGTCCGGCCCGGTTCCGGAAGCCTTGCCGGCCTCCGTGCCGTAGGCGTTGAAGCTTGCGAAAACGGTGGACGGCGGGCAGACATCGTCCATCAGTGCCACGGAATACAGCGCCGGAGCAGTGGCCGTCCGGGCGAGGTTGACGCCATCGAAATAGTTCAGCACCGCCAGCATCGGCTCGTACCGGTCGCGGTGCCGGCCCAGGAAGGCCGCGATTTCCGGATAAGGCCCGCGGGGCGCAATGTCGATGGCGCGGGGAAAGTCCTGGAGGAACGGGACGTCGGGCAGCGCGGCGATGACGCCGTCGAGCCTTCCGGCAGCCAGCCCGGCAACCGCCACCACAATGCCGCCGCCCTGGCTGATTCCGGCCAGGACCACACGCGAGGCATCCACGTCCGGGTGGGATTGGGCAGCCTGCACCGCACGGAAGGCGTCAACGTACACGCGCCTGTAGTAGTAGTCCTCCCTGCTCCCGGCGCCCCGGGTCATGAGCCCGGCGTAGGCCACCTCACCGGCAGAGGGGTGGGGGTCCTGAGTCTCGCCCACGATCCCGCCGAAGCCCTGGCCGCGGGTGTCCATGGTGAACTGCGCGTAGCCGGCCTGCGCCCACGCGGTGTCCTGGTTGACCAGGCCGCGCCCGCCCGAGTAACCGATGTACTGCACGACGACGGGCAGCCGGGTCCCAGCCTCGCGGTTCGCCGGCAGGTGCAGCCAGCCTTTGATCGGCGCGCCGCCGTAGCCGGCGAACGTGACATCGAACGTGTCGATGACCGTCAGGTAGTTTTCCACCGGCTCGAACGTTGCTCCGAGCGGGAACGTCCGGGCTTCCTCGATGGTGCGATCCCAGAAGTCCTTCAGATCATCGGGTGGCGTGACCGGGGACGTATAGCCGTGGAGCTGCTCAAGGGGGAGGTCGAAGAGGGGCATGATGCGGTCCGGTCCTGTCTCATCTGGATTTCTTCGGAGATCCTATGGCATACAACTCGTCGGCGGCACCCGCTCTGACTCACAACCGTGAGAGCTGCTAGGGTGCAAAGGTCTGCAGGCCGTGCGATGCTGCCACCAGCTGGCGCAGTTCCCTGAAGCCGCCGGTGACGTGAGCGGCGGCGCGGGCCCGGACCAGGACGTTGCCGAGAGCTGTGGCCTCTCGTCTTCCAGAGCCTCGGATAACATGCCCTCACGGCCATCGAGGAACTCGTGGCCGGCAGAACCCCGGCACCCTCGAGGGCATCTCGGCTACCGGCCGCTGGGTACGTCCCCGCCCTTACTACAAGCGCTCCCGGTGGGCCGGAAAACGAAGCTTGGACGGCATCGATGTGGTGGACGGCGTGGCCACCAACCCGTTGGCCCACGCCGCGGCAACCGCCCTGCGCATCGCAGGGGCCCGCACCACGGCCGATATCGCTTCCGTGGAAACCGACCTCTACCGCGCCAACGAGATCGAATCAGACGACACGTCCGTTCTCCGGATCCGCACCACAGCCGGAGCCGAGCGCCGCCGTCGGGTCCGAAATCACCACGCACCCATCCCGTTCCCCCTGCTGCCGGAGGTTTCGGCGGTCCTGAAGGCGGACAACTCCGACGCCGCCATCATCCTGGACACGGGCATCATGAGCGGCGCGGACATCGTGGCTGCCCTGGCCCTCGGCGCCGACTTCACGCTGATTGGCTGCGCTTACCTCTACGGCCTGACGGCCGGCGGCCGGGCCGGGGTGGACCGAGCCATCCAGATCCTCGAGAAGGACATGGCCCGCACCATGGCACTGCTCGGCGTCAGCAAAGTCTCGGAGCTGACCCCGGACCACGTGCGCCTGCTGAGGAAGTAACGCCACCCGCCCCACCCGCGAGTTTTTGTCCAGATAATGGCGCCAAACGCCTATATTCCAGCCATTATCTGGACAAAAACTCGCGGAAGGAGAGTGCGATGGACTGGCAGGCTGCCGGGGGCTACTTCTTGCGCCCGAACTTTGGCAGGTTGGCCAGCAGGTCCGCGGCCTTGGTCGCTGCCCGGCCCACGGTCCGGCCGATCTGCTGCGGCATGGTGTCATCGCTGAGCGGGGTTGCGGTACCGCCGGCAATAACGACGGCGGGGCTCAGCTCCGCATCCTCGCGTGCCAGTACGGCGGCCACGGCTGCGTCACTGGGCACGAAGGTTGCCGCGCCGCGTTCGCTGCCAGCTTCCGCAGCGGGAGCCTCAGGTGACTTTGCGACGGCGGCCGCCCGGCCGACGTCGAACGTTTCCAGCCAGCTGATAACGCCTTCCAGCGGCTTGGGGTTCAGCGCGTAGTAGCGCTTCTGGCCCTGCGCCCGCATACTGACCAGCTGCGCCTCGCGAAGGACTTTCAGGTGCTTGGAAATGGTGGGCTGGCTGGCGGAGAGTTCCTCCACCAGCTCCCCCACTGCTTTGTCCCCAGCGCGAAGGGATACCAGGATGTCGCGCCGGGTTGCTTCCGCAATGACGGCAAATACGTCGTCTGTCACCATGCCTCCCACCCTAGCGACATATACGCCGGAGGGCATCCACTATTTCGTACTGCACCGGGGTACGACTGCCCTGACCTAGTCGAACCAGGGATCCAGGCCGTGGAACGGGAAAACGGCTTTGCGCGTGGCCATGACCGACCGGTCCACGGCGTCGTTTGGGTCGAACCCCACTTCCCAGGATCGCCACCAAAGCTCCACGTCATCGCCCATCATGGCGGGGGCATCCCTCCCGAACTTCGCCAACACGTAGGCGCGCCAATCCTCGGGCACGGGCGTGCGCAGCGGGACGGGGCGCCCTGCGGCGATGGCGATCAGGTGGCTCCAGGAGCGCGGAACAACGTCCGTGACGCTGTACCCGCCACCGCCGGTGGCAATCCAGCGGCCCCCGCAGTGCCGGGTTGCAAGGTTCCCGACGGCGGTGGCTGCCTCACGCTGGCCGTCCACGCTGATTTTCAGGTGGGCAAGCGGGTCGTGGCGGTGCGAATCGCAGCCGTGCTGGCTGACGATGACTTCAGGCTGGAACGCCCCCATGAGCTGAGGCACCACGGCATGGAAGGCGCGAAGCCACCCGGCGTCCCCCGTTCCGGAGGGCAGGGCCACGTTCACGGCGCTGCCTTCGGCCTGCGGACCGCCGGTATCGTTGGCGAAGCCGGTCCCCGGGAACAGCGTGAGTCCACTTTCGTGCAGCGAGATGGTGAGCACTCGGGGGTCATCCCAGAAGATGCTCTCCGTTCCGTCCCCGTGGTGTGCGTCGACGTCGACATACACCACGCGGCGGATGCCGCCGTCGAGCAGTCGTTGGATGGCCAGCGCGGAGTCGTTGTAGATGCAAAAGCCGCTGGCCCGGTCCCGGGCGGCGTGGTGCAGGCCGCCACCGAAGTTCACAGCGTGCAGCGCCGACCCGTCGAGGATGTCGGACGCGGCCATCAGCGACCCGCCGGCCAACCTCGCGGCCGCCTCGTGCATACCTGCGAAGGCGGGATCATCGTCAGTGCCCAGGCCGCGGGCTTCGTTCGGCGACGTCGGGTCCTCGCTCACTCGGCGGACCGCCGCCACAAATTCGGGCGAGTGCACGGTCTCCAGTTCGGCGTCGGAGGCCACCTCAGGGGCGGCAACGGCAACGTGCCCAAGGTCGAACAGTCCCAGGCTTTGGGCGAGGCGCGCCGTCAGGTCCAGGCGTGCCGGGGCCATTGGGTGTCCCGGACCGAAGTTGTAAGCGGTCATGGCGGAATTCCACACCACCATCGTTGGTGGCGCGGGCTGGCTGAGGCCCGGCAGGTATGTCATCAATCACAGGCTACCGGAGGTCGCCACCACGCTGGCCCGGCCATTGCGCGCGCATTAGTGGTTTACTACTGAAGGAAACAGTTTCTACCGAGGAAAAGCCACCCATGACGGAACGCCAGTCGAGGCCCCAAAACCCGGCCGCTTGGCATCCTGCCGCACCGGAGGGTGGAGGCCTCTGGATTTTCACCCGGGTGCGCGACTTCATTGACGACATCGCCAACACCTCGCCGGCCCGGCTTGCGTTGAGCGCGTTCGGGATTGTCATCCTGATCTTCACGTTCCTCCTGTCCTTGCCCGTCTCAACCGCCACCGGCGCTGCCACCCCGTTGCACCAGGCATTGTTCACCGCAGTGTCAGCCGTCTGCGTCACCGGCCTGACGGTGGTTTCGACGGCGGTGCACTGGTCTTTCTTCGGCCAACTCGTCATCCTGGTGGGCATCTTTGTGGGCGGCTTGGGCACGCTGACGCTGGCCTCCCTGCTGGCACTGATGGTCAGCAAGAAACTCGGCGTGCGCGGCAAGCTGATCGCCCAGGAGGCCATGAACAACGCGGGGCGCCTGGGCGAGGTGGGTACGCTGCTGCGGATCGTCATTACCACCTCCGTGGTGATCGAAGCCGCTCTGGCCCTCGCCCTGGTACCCCGGTTCCTCACGCTCGGCGAACCGTTCTGGCAGTCGGTGTGGCACGGAGTCTTCTACGCCATCTCGTCATTCAACAACGCCGGCTTCACCCCACACTCGGACGGCATTGTTCCCTACGAGACGGACCTGTGGATCCTGATACCGCTGATGCTTGGCGTTCTCCTGGGCAGCCTCGGTTTTCCGGTGGTTATGGTCCTGCAGCAGAACGGGCTCAACTGGAAGAAGTGGAACCTCCACACCAAGCTGACCATTCAGGTGTCTTTCATCCTGCTGGCCGCCGGCACGGTGCTGTGGGGGCTGATGGAGTGGGACAACGCCCGGACCATCGGGGCGATGGACTTTGGGGACAAGATCACGCATTCACTGTTCGCGTCCGTCATGACCAGGTCCGGCGGGTTCAACCTGGTGGAGCAGAACCACATGGAGTCCACCACCATGCTGCTCACGGATGCGCTGATGTTCGCCGGCGGCGGCTCGGCGTCCACCGCAGGAGGCATCAAGGTCACCACGATAGCCGTGATGTTCCTCGCCATTGTGGCGGAAGCCCGGGGCGACTCCGACGTCAAAGTCTACGGCCGGACCATCCCGGAGGGCACCATGCGGGTGGCCATCTCCGTGATTGTGGCCGGCGCCACCCTGGTGTCCCTCTCCGCGTTCCTGCTCCTGCAGATCAGCGGGGCGTCCCTGGACCGGGTGCTGTTCGAAACCATCTCAGCGTTCGCCACCGTGGGACTGAGCACAAACCTCAGTGCCGAGCTGCCGCCGGCGGGCGTTTACGTCCTGGCCGGCCTTATGTTCGCGGGCCGCGTCGGCACCGTCACCCTTGCTGCTGCACTGGCCCTGCGCCAACGCAGCCAGCTGTTCCACTACCCGGAAGAGAGGCCCATCATTGGCTAATTCCTCAGGCGCCCCCAACCGCCCCGCCCACAACGCGCCTGTGCTGGTCATCGGGCTGGGGCGCTTCGGCGCGTCCACGGCCGAGCAACTGGTGAAACAGGGCCGCGAGGTGCTCGCGATCGAACGCGACCGTACCCTGGTTCAGAAGTGGGCGCCGCTCCTGACCCATGTGGTGGAGGCGGACGCCACGAACATCGATGCGCTCCGCCAGCTCGGCGCGCCGGAGTTCAGCTCGGCCGTAGTGGGAGTGGGCACGTCCATCGAGTCATCCGTGCTGATCACCGTGAACCTGGTGGACCTGGGCATCGAGCATCTCTGGGTCAAGGCCATCACGCCCTCGCACGGCAAGATTCTCACCCGGATCGGCGCCAACCATGTGATCTATCCCGAGGCCGACGCCGGCGTCCGGGCCGCGCACCTCGTCTCCGGCCGGATGCTTGACTTCATCGAGTTCGACGACGACTTCGCCATCGTGAAGATGTACCCGCCGCGCGAGACGGTGGGCTTCACCCTCGACGAGTCCAAGGTGCGCTCCAAGTATGGCGTGACGATTGTTGGCGTGAAGTCCCCCGGCGAGGACTTCACGTACGCGCGCCCCGAAACCAAGGTGTCGGCCCGCGACATGCTGATCGTGTCCGGGCATGTGGACCTGCTGGAACGGTTCGCCGCCCGTCCGTAGCCACCCGCACTCCGCGGCCTCCGAGTTTTTGTCCAGTTGTTGGCCCGAAAACCGGCATTTTGGTTCATTATCTGGACAAAAACTCCGGGGTCAGCCCAGCTGCCGGGTGATCTCCGCGGCACGGTCTGCGGCGGCGCGGGCGCCGGCGGCGATGATGGCCGGCAGGTCGCGGTCGTCGAAAGTGGCGATGGCCCGCTCCGTGGTGCCGTTGGGGCTCGTGACACCCTTGCGGAGCGCGGAGGGGTCGGCGCCCGGCTCGGCGAGCATGAAGCCGCCTCCAGCTACAGTCTCCCTGGCCAGAAGCTGCGCCAGCTCAGGAGCCAGGCCCAGCTCGACGCCCGCCGCGGCCATGGCCTCTGCGAGGTAGAACACGTAGGCCGGCCCCGAGCCGCTGATGGCGGACAACGCATCGACTTGCTCTTCAGGCACCTCCACCACCGTGCCCGCACCACGGAAGATGTCCTTTGCCAGCTGGAGCTGTTCCGGAGTGCAGTTGGTACCTGGAGAGACGGACACGACGCCGCGGCCCAGCTTGGCAGGGGTGTTCGGCATCGTCCGGATGACGGGCTGCCCGGCCGGCAACGCAGCTTCCAGTTGCGCCAGCGAAACACCCACTGCCACGCTGACAACGATGGTCCTGGGCGACAGGGAACCGCTGATCTCGTGCGCCAAATCTGCGATGCCCACCGGCTTGACGCCGAGAATAACCACACCGGAGCCCTTGGCCGCCTGCTTGTTGTTGTCCGGTTCCTCTTCACCGGCGATGGCCGTAATGCCGGGGTGGCGTTCTGCCAGCTCCGCAGCGCGTTCGGCGCGCCTGACTGTGGCCACGACGTCGGCGGGGTCGGTTCCAGCCTCAAGGAGGCCGGAAAGGATGGCTTCGTTCATGGATCCACAGCCAAGGAAGGCGATTCGGTTGCTCATGGACCCATCATTGCAGTTAGGTCCAACGGCTGCCGATTTCTTACACGCACGCGGGGTCAGATCCGGCCCGGTGCGCCGCGGCTATTGGGCCGGGAGTGACCCCGCGTTCCCTGGAAAAGCGATTCACAGGCTACTCCCATGTTGGCTGCAGCTTGCGCACAAGTTACCGGCCTAACGTTGTTATTACCTCATTGAGGGTGCGAGTGATGCGGCAAGCATGGGAATGTTTGCCCGTGGCGCCGGCGTTTGCAGCAGGTTTTCCCCCATTTTCCTGCTGTGGATGCCGGCGCTTTCGCGTTAACCGCGGTTAGCCCGCGGAGGCGACGGCGAAAAGGCCCGCGACGCCGAGCAGGTACAGGATCAGGACCACCAGGGAGTCGACCCCCATGCCCAGCACTTTGCGCCGGGGCCGGAAGATCAGCCCCAGCATGTACACCAGCGTCAGCAGGATGGCCAGTGCTGTGAGATAGATGTCCGTTGACTGGGCCTGCGGAAGAACCGGTTTTCCGGAGATTAGTACGGCAACCAGGAAGAGTACGGGCAGAAACGCATTGCCGCCGAAAATATCGCTGAACGCCAGCTTGTAATCCCCCTGCTTGACCGAGGCCAGCCCGGTGGAGATCTCCGGCAAAGACGTTGCCAGCGCCAGGAAGGTGGCGCCAAAAAGGACCCCCGAGAGACCCATATGGCCCGCGATCGCTTCGCCGCTGCGTTCCAGCGCCACGCCGGAAGCGAGGGTGACGGCGGCGGCAATAGTAAAGATTGTGACCGAGCGCGCGGTGCTCTGGGCCTTTGCGTTCTTCGCGGACGTCGCCTTGCTGTGTCCGCGGGGCTTCGCCTGGCTATCTGGAGCATGTCCCTGCTCATGCCACGGCAGGGATTTCTGGGAGCGTTGGACCAGGAACAAGCCCAACAGCCAGATCAGGACGATCAGCACTGCTGCTGGCGTGAGCCGGAATGCCACCAGCGACACCGGCATTTGGCTGCCCGCGATCACGACACCGAGTACCCCGATGACCGTAACCGCCTCGATGACCAGCGACAAGGACGCCGCCCGGTAGCTCAACGCTTCGGGGCCCTTGGTACCGAAAAGGTCCAGGACAACAAGCACCACCGTCTGGATCGCAATGCCGCCCAGGATGTTACCCACCGCAACGCCGATATTTCCGGTGGCGGCCGCACTCACCGTAATGGCAATCTCCGGCAGGTTTGTGGCCACCGCCAGGAGGATCAGGCCACCGAGTGCCGATCCGAGGTGGAGCCTGTCATCAAGGACGTCGGTCTGCCGGGACAGCTGAACTCCGGCCAGCCAGATAGCGGCCGCGGCAGCAGCAAAAATGAGGACCAACATCGGCAGCGGCATCGACTCCACTTTGGCTCCTTGTCATGCAACCTTAGGCGGGTGTTACCTCGATGGTATTCCGGGCTGGGTCGAGGTTAGCGATGTGGGGTGCCGGATCCAGCGGACCCGCAAAAACCAACTGGTCCAGGCGGCGGAGGATAAGGCCCTCGCGCAGCGCCCAAGGGCAGATCCGCATTTTCTTGAACTTGAACATCTCCAGCGCGGCTTCAGCCACCAGCGCCCCTGCGAGCAGTTGATGCGCCCGGGCATCGGACACCCCGGGAAGGAAAAGCCGGTCCTCGACCTTCATGGCCGAAATCCGTTGCGCCCAGACCCCCAGATCGGTGGCGTTCAACTCGCGCTTCACATAAGGACCGGCGGCGCTCGGGGCCGCCCCGGCGATCCGCGCGAGCGACCGGAAGGTTTTGGAGGTTCCCGCTACCAGGTTGGCCCGGCCCAGGCCTTCGAACTTGCTCACGGCCGGGGCGAGCGTACTCCGGATGTAACGTCTGAGCTCCTTGACGCTTTTGGCCGACGGCGGATCCTCCGACAGCCAGTCCCTGGTCAGGCGGCTGGCACCGAGCGGCACGGACGTGGCGACCTCAGGCAGTTCGTCCTGGCCGAACGCCATTTCGAAGGAACCGCCACCGATGTCCAGGTTGAGGACAGGGCCGGCTCCCCAGCCGTACCAGCGGCGGACCGCGAAGAAGGTCATGGAAGCTTCTTCGCTGCCTGTCAGCTCCTGCAGCGTCACCGTGGTCTCGTACTTGACGCGAGCCATCACGGCAGGGCCGTTGGTGGCTTCACGGATAGCGGAGGTACAGAAAGCCAGCAGGTCATCGGCCTTGTGCCGGGCAGCGAACTCCCAGGCTTCCAGGACGAATTCGATCAGCTCGTGCTGCCCGGCATCGGTGATGTTGCCGTCGCCGTCCAGGTACTGCACCAGGGACAGCGGCCGCTTATGCGAGGCGAAAGGGACCGGGCGCGCGCCAGGGTGGGCATCCACCAGGAGAAGGTGGACAGTATTGGACCCGATATCGAGGACGCCTAGCCGCATCCTGCCATTATTCCCCCGCCCGGGCCATCACCCACAACCGGTCCAAAAGCGTCAGTTGGCGGAAGGGTCCTCGGGTGAGCCGTCGGGCAGCTCATCAGCGCGTTTGAAATCGCGTTTGATGTTGGCGACGCCCTCGGGGTTGATCTCGAAACCATACGCGGCTCCGGGGTTGATCACCATGCCCATGTCCTCGCCGATATTGGCGATGATGGCTGCGCCCTGCGTCCCCAGGACAATCGGGGCCGCCTCCAGGTACTGCTCGTCAACGCGGGTGGGGTGCGAGAATACGGCCAGGACCGGTTCGCCCTCAGCGTTCGCCAGGACCAGCGGCTCCACCTGGGAATCTTCGCCTTCGATGCCGTCGGTACTGATGACGTAGACCTCGCTGTTGAGGAACGACAGGATGACGTCCACCGGGCTGCCCTCAGGCTGACCGCCCAAAGCGAGCTTCTCTTCGAGGTCGTTCTGCGGCTTGGGGTCGGCTGTGCCGGGCTGTTCAGTCATGTATCTACATGACCACGTTGGGCACGACTGCGCAATTCCGGTAATCCGGACATGCGCAATTCTCGGCGCGCCCGCTCAATCCTCACGTACACGCACGCTGCAGGATTACTTCCATCCAGGTTTCGACAGGCTCAACCACCGGGACTTACTTCTTGGCTGCCGCCTTCTTCTTGGCCGGGGCCTTGCGGGCGGTGGTGGTGCGCTTGACCGGCCCCTTGGCCCGCTTCTCGGCGAGGAGTTCCACGGCCTGTTGCCGGGTGAGTTCCTCCAGGGAGGTGGAGCGCGGCACGGTGATGTTGGTGATGCCGTCGGTGATGTAAGGGCCGAAGCGGCCTTCCTTCACCACAATATTCTTCTCCGAAACAGGGTCCGGACCGAACTCTGCCAAGGGCGGCACCGCGGCACGTGCGCCGCGTTGCTTCGGCTGGGAGTAGATCTCCAGCGCCTGCTCCAGCGTGATGGTGAAGATTTCCTCTTCGGTGCCGATGGAGCGGGAGTCCGTGCCCTTCTTCAGGTACGGGCCAAAGCGGCCGTTCTGCACGGTGATGAGATTGCCTTCGGCGTCCTCACCGAGCGCGCGGGGCAGGCTCATCAGCTGGAGTGCTTCGTCCAAGCTGACGGAGTCGACGGTCATCGATGCAAACAGTGACCCGGTGCGCGGCTTGGCCTTGACCGGCTTCTTCGGCGGTTTGGGCTTGCCGTTCTTGTAGTACTCGACCGGCTGGTTGGCGATCTGTTCCTCGGTCATCTCGGGGATGACTTCGGTGACGTAGGCGCCGTAGCGGCCGTTCTTGGCAACCACCGTGTGGCCGGTGTGCGGGTCTGCGCCCAGCACCCGTTCCTCCGGGGCGGCGGTCTCCATCAGTTCGATGGCCTTGGCAGCCGTCAGCTCGTCCGGCGCCAGATCCTCGGGGACGTTGGCACGGGAGTTCTCCACGATTTCGCCGGTCTTCGGATCAACCGTGGCAGCAGAGCTTTCCAGGTACGGGCCGAACTTTCCCACCCGCAGCGTGATCTCGTCCGTAATGGGAATGGAGTTGATTTCCCGGGCATCGATCTCACCGAGGTTGTTCACGATGCTCAGCAGGCCCGGATCGGAGTCCTCGCCGAAGTAGAAATGGCGCAGCCAGGCGGCACCCACGGCCTGGCCATTGGCGATCTTGTCCAGGTCGCCTTCCATGTCTGCCGTGAACTCGTAGTCCACGTAGTCCGTGAAGTGCTGCTCGAGCAGGCGGATCACTGAGAACGCGATCCAGCTGGGCACCAGCGCGGAACCCTGTTTCCGGACGTAGCCGCGGTCCTGGATGGTGGAGATGGTGGACGCGTAGGTTGACGGACGGCCGATGCCCTTCTTCTCCAACTCGGCGGTCAGGGACGCTTCCGTGAAGCGCGGCGGCGGCGAGGTCTCGTGGCCCACAGCAACAATGTCCGACGACGTCAGGGCATCATCCTTTGCGACGTTCGGGAGCCTGCGGGCCTCCTCGGAGTCGTCGTCGCCGCGGCTCTCGTCCTTGCCTTCTTCATAGGCGGCCAGGAAGCCGGGGAAGGTGATGACAGTGCCGGAAGCCGAGAATTCAGCGTCCCGGCCGTCGGTAGCAACGGCGCCGAGCCGGATGGTGGCCGTGGAGCCCTTGGCGTCGCCCATCTGGGATGCGACGGTGCGCTTCCAGATCAGCTCGTACAGGCGGAACTCGTCGCCGGAGAGGAGCTTGGCCACCTGTGCCGGGGTGCGGAAGGAGTCACCGGCGGGGCGGATGGCCTCGTGGGCTTCCTGCGCGTTTGCCGCCTTGCTGGTGTAGACCCGGGGCGACGCGGGGATATACTCCGGGCCGTACAGCTCGGAAGCCTGGCGGCGGGCAGCGGTGACGGCTTCGTCGCTCAGCGCGGAGGAGTCGGTACGCATATAAGTGATGTAGCCGTTTTCATACAGGCGCTGGGCGACTTGCATGGTGCTCTTTGACGTAAACCGCAGCTTGCGGCCGGCTTCCTGCTGCAGCGTGGACGTGGTGAACGGCGCGGCCGGGCGGCGGGTATACGGCTTGGTATCCACGGATCGGACGCGGAAGTCCGCATCCTGGAGGCCCGCGGCCAGGGACGTGGCGAGTTCCTCGCTGAGGTGGGCGGCGTTGCGGGCGGTGAGTTCGCCGTCGTCGTTAAAGTCGCGGCCGCTGGCCACCTTGGCGCCGTCAACGGCAGCCAGTTTCGCCTTGAAGGAGGCGGTGCCGGCGCCGAACTGGCCGGTCAGGTCCCAGTAGGACGCGGCCTTGAACGCCATGCGTTCGCGTTCGCGGTCCACCACCATGCGGGTGACCACTGACTGGACGCGCCCGGCGGACAGGCCGCGGGCCACCTTGCGCCAGAGTACCGGCGAGATTTCGTAGCCGTAGAGGCGGTCCAGGACGCGGCGGGTTTCCTGCGCGTCCACCAGGGCCGTATCAACATCGCGCAGGTTGTCCATGGCGCGGTGGATGGCTTCCTTGGTGATTTCGCCGAACGTCATCCGGTATACCGGGACCTTGGGCTTCAGGACCTCCAGCAGGTGCCACGCGATGGCCTCGCCCTCGCGGTCCCCATCGGTTGCGAGGTAGAGGGCGTCGGCATCCTTGAGCGCCGCCTTCAGCTCGGTGACCTTCTTCCGCTTGTCCGCAGACACCACGTAATAGGGCTTGAAGTCGTTTTCGATGTCGACGGCGAACTTGCCCACCGAGGTCTTCTTCAGTTCCGCGGGAAGCTCGGATGGCTGCGGCAGGTCGCGGATGTGACCGATGGAGGCCTCTACGATGAAGCCTTCGCCGAGGTATTTGGCGATGGTCTTGCTCTTGGCCGGAGACTCCACAATCACGAGTTTTTTGCCGGTTTTGGCCTTGCTTGGCACGGTGCTCCTACAGAAAAAGGTTGCTCGGGCAGATGAGCCCATACTCGCCTAGTTCACCATATTTTGGCCGAGGATGCGCATTCATGTGGAAAACGTCCGGGTCCGCAGGGCGGTTTCCGGCCCCGGTTTCAACGTTATCCACAGCCTCCGGAATCCCGCTTATTCGGCCGGCAGCAGGAATCCGTCGCGGACCAGATTGCCTGCCTCGGTGAGCAGCCCGGCCCGGAAGGCGTCGCCGTCGAACCCGTCCTCCCCGGCCAGGCTCCCACCCAGCAGTGCGGCCAGGGCGCCGATGATCTGCGCGACGGAGAGGTCGCCGTCGCACGCGGAGACGAACCCGGCCAGTTCCGTGCTGAGTAGGTTGGTCCGACGCAGCCCGGCACCCTGGCGGAGCAGGATCACGCCCGGATGCTCCGCGCCGGGGCGCTGGTGGCGTTCCTCCGTGACGTCGTCCGCCACGATCAGGTGCGCGTCCGCCAGGTCGTTCAGGGCAAGCCAGTCGGAACGCTCGACGGCGGCCCCCAGGTGCGGTCCCACCGGCTGTTCGATGGGGTACGTGATTTCCTCGAAGCGGCTGATGGCGCCGGCGGACCCGGCGGCAGGCCGCCGGAGCCAGATCATCCCGAAGCCGATCCCCTCCACGTCCCGGGCGGCGAAGTCCGCGAGGTACGCCGCGTACGCGTCCCGGTAGTGCTGCCGGTCGCGGGATTCGGAGGCGTCCTGCAGCCACGTTTCGGCGTACTGTTCGGGGCCCACCTGCTCGCGCTGGATGAACCAGGCATCCGTGCCCGGGCTGATCCAGCTTTGCGGCCGCTGGTGCCACGCTGTTCCCGCCGGGATTTCCCAGTTGCCGAGCAGCTGGGCGGTGCCGCCAGGGGCCAGGACGCCGGGCAGGGCGGCTATGAGGGAGGACACAATCTCGTCCCCGGGCAGGCCGCCGTCGCGGTAGGTGAACTGCCCGGACGCCGCTTCACCGGATGTCCGCGGCGTGATCACAAACGGCGGGTTGGACACCACCAGCTCGAACTCCTCCCCGGCCACGGGATCCAGCAGCGACCCCAGCCGCAGGGTCACCCGGTTTTCCAGGCGAGCGGGATCCAGCAGCAGCGCTTCGGCATTCAGGAGCAGGTTGAACCGGGTGAACGCGAGGGCACGTTCGGAGATGTCCGTGGCCGTGACATGCTCGGCATGGTGCAGCAGGTGGAAGGACTGGATTCCGCAGCCCGTCCCCAAGTCCAGCGCCTTGGCTACGTGCCGGCGGACGGTGGTCTGCACCAGCGTGGTGGACGCCTGCCCGATCCCCAGCACATGGTCGTGCCGCAGGACCCCGGCCTGCTGGTGCGCGGCGAGGTCGCTGGCTACCCAGAGTTCGGCGCCGCCACTGCCGTCTTCGTTAGCATCCCAGCCGTACGGACGCAGGTCCGCCTTGGCCTGCAGCAGTTGGGTGCCGGACAGATCGGTGCCGGGCTGCTCAAAGCCGGGCACGGGCTCCAGCAACCCCAGCTCCACCAAGCCGTCGGCCCGGATCCCCGACAGGGCGGCGTCGAGCGTTGCCCGCGCCTGCGGTTCCGCCAGGAGCCAGAGGCGAACGACGGCGGCGAGCGCCGCCGTTGCTGATCCGCCGCCGGCGGGCGAACCATGGGCGGCACTTTCGGTGGCCAGCAGGGCCGGGATGATCTGGTCGCGGTTGAGCGCGTTGTAGGCTGACTCACCCAGCAGCCCGGCCACGCCGTCGAGCGTGTAGTCCACCGCGCGCAAGTCGGCGGCGAGCGCCCTCAGCAGCCCGGAGCGGTCGCTGCGCGGCGCGTCGGGGGTGTTGCCGGCAAGGAAGAGCGTGGAATCAGTCACCGCCCAAGTCTATTGGCGGGCGGCGCTTCCCCCGGCGGCTACAGGTTCGCTTCCGCGTAGATCCTCAGGGCATCCCGGACGAAGCCTGAGCCATCAGTGCCGCCGTAGTTCTTGGCGAACCGCGGGTCCGCGACGTACATCTCGCCGAGGCCCATGACGTACTCCTTAACATCGCCCCTGCCGCCCACACCTGCGCCACCCCCGCGGGCATCCGACGCTGGAGTGCCGGGGATGCCGGTCAGCCATGCGACGTGCCGTTGTGCAAGGGCCTGGGCTTCCGCGCTATCCGGCGCGATGCCGGCCGTGGCCGCGGCGGTCCAGTCCTCGCCCAACTGCTGTGATCGCTGCTTCCAGGCGGACTTCTGATCGGCGCCCATGCTGCGCCACCACGAATCCCCCTTCGCATACGAGTCCTTGCCCCACCGCTCTTCGACCTCGTCCTTGTACTGCGTGTGGTCGAAACCGTTGAACATGTCTTCCGCCAGGATTTCGCCGCCTCCTTTCACTGCGTTGATGGTTTGGGTGACTGACGCGATCTGCCGCGCCAGCCTGTCCTGTTCCTGCCTCAGCCATTCGAGATGGCCGGTGAGCGCCTTCGCGGCGTCCGTTTCGGCGTCGAGCACCTGGCTGATCACCGGCAGCCCGAGCCCCAGTCCACGCAGGAGCAGGATGCGCTGAAGCTGCACCAGGGCCGCCTGGTTGTAGTAGCGGTAGCCGTTGGTGCCGGTGCGGCTCGGTTTGAGCAGGCCGATGTTGTCGTAATACCGCAGCGTCCTGCTGGTGGTGCCGGCGATCCGGGCAATGTCCTGGATGGACCAGTCCATCTGCTCCTCCTTGCGCTGTTTGTTCTGGAGCCTGACTGTGGGTCCCGGCTGACATTTCCACGATAGATGTTGACGTAGCGTCAAGCTCAAGGGCCTCGGATCACCGAACATCAGGGCCTCCGGGTAAGTTTGAAGCATGGCTCTCTTTCCCACCTCCATGCCGCGCGCCCTGACCGCAGTGGCCGCCGCCGCCGTCGTTCTGGCCGTTTCCGGCTGTGCACAGCAGCTTTCGGTGGAGAACGCCGATGTACCCGCGTGGAAGGCCACGGCGATGCCCTCGGCCACCGGCATCGTGACCGAAGACGCGGGCAAGATCCTCAACGCCCGGCCCGTGGACCACACCCAGAATGTACCGGCAGGGAAGTACACGCTGACGCTGGTCTGTGAAGGCGGCGGTAAAGCTTTCCTCGCCGTGCGGTCCGGCGGCAAACAACTATTGGACCTCGGAGCGGCCTGCTACGGAACGCCCGAGACGACGAAAATCAGCCTCACGGAAACCGGGCCGCTGGAGCTCAGCGCCTCCAGCCTGGACGCACCGCTAATCTACGCGTACCAAGTGGTGGCCGGATAGTTCCCGACAACCTTCCCTACTTTAAGTAGGGGACGCTTCCCCGGTCCGGCTGGTGCTCCCGGCGTTACAGTCGGCCTATGCCCGCACTAAAGGGAGCGGCTCCGCGTCGTCTTTCTGCTTTTCTTCCGGGCCATCGCCTGTCCGGGAAGGGTTCCCTGCGTACCCGGCCGGTCATCGCCGTCGTGCTTTCGGCGGCGGCCGCCCTGCTGGCCGGCGCTGCACTGGCGGGGTGCGAATACAGCTACGACGACGGCTGGCAGCCTGCGCTCAACGACACCCTGGCCGCGCCCGCCGTCACCGACCCGGCTTTTGCCACCGATCCGTGGCAGAACGATCCCGTCGACGAGGCTGGCCTTGAAGCCTGGCTGGAGTCGGTCCAGCTCGGAACCGGGCTGCAGGTCGCGCACCGGGGCTACGGCCTGCTGCGCGCGGAGGAAATCCGGACCGAGATCGTGCCCAGCCTGTCGCCCGGAACGTACGTCTTAACGCTGGCATGCCGCAGCCAGCGGCCGGTCACCTTTACTGTCAGCAACGGCGAGTACACCATGCTGCACCTCAGCCTGCGTTGCGGCTCGACGCGGCAAAACGTGATTTACATGTCGGAGGAAACGGTGCTGACGTTCCGGGTGGAAGCTGGGTCAGAGGCTAATTACGCATACCGGCTGATCTGGCTTTGAGCCTCTGCCGCCGCAGGCCTGGCGCTACAGGATCCCGTGAACGCTTCGCTCAGGCAGCGCAGCCTTCAGGGCAGCGCAGCGTCTCCGGGCTGGCCGCGCACTCGGCGCAGTTCAACGTGAGGGTGCGGCAGCTGAGGTTGGAGCAATTCTCGAACTTGCTGGTGGGTGCGGCGCAGCGGACACATTCGCCGATGGTTTTTGCGTCCTCGCTGAACTCCAGGTGCATTCGCTTGTCGAAAACGTAGAGCGAGCCTTCCCACAGGCCCTGGTCCTTGAACCTTTCGCCGTAACGGACAATGCCGCCGTCGAGCTGGTAGACGTGCTTGAAGCCGCGGTTCACCATCAGGCTGGAGAGCACTTCGCAGCGGATCCCGCCCGTGCAGTACGTGACCACAGGTTTGTCCTTGAGGGCGTCGTACTTGCCGGAATCGAGTTCCTTGATGAAATCGTGCGTGGTGGCCACATCGGGAACGATCGCGTCCTTGAACTTACCGATCTGGGCCTCGAAGGCGTTGCGGCCGTCAAAGAACACCACATCCTCCCCGGCCTGCTTCCTGGCTTCCACCAGTTCGTGCAGCGCTTCGGGTTGGAGGTGCGTGCCGCCGCCCACCACGCCGTCCGCATCGACCTTGAGTTCGCCGGGGGCGCCGAAGGAGACAATCTCGTCCCGCACCTTGACGCTCAGCCGCGGGAAATCGTCGGCGCCCCCGTCGGACCATTTCACGTCGATGCCGTGGAAGCCCTTGTACTCGCGCGTGGTCTTCACATACTGCTTGACGGCGCCGATCTCGCCGCCCACCGTGGCGTTGATGCCGTCCTTGGAAATCAGGATGCGTCCTGTCAGCCCAAGTTTCTCGCAGAGGGCGCGTTGCCAGAGCCGCACCGCGTCCGGATCAGTGATGGGGGTAAAGCCGTAAAAGAGCACAATTCGGTTCAAAGCCACGTATTTAAGGGTACTGGGTTTGCCAGGCACTGGCCTGCCTGTCCGCTACGGGTGGCCTGGCCCCGCTGCGGCGGCGGCGTCGCATCTGTTCAGGGCGGTTTCGGCCGCCCGGTGGCCGACGACGGCGACGGCGACGGCGAACGACGAACGGCACCGCGGCGGCCGTGACGGCGGCCCCGCACGCACCGGCGCCACACTTAACCGCCCCGCGCTGCCGCGCCGTCACCCACCAGCCGTGACACTCGGGGTGGCGCTGGCCAGGAGGAACTGAACGCGGACGGAACGTTCATGGCTTCGGGGGATTCCGCCCGTCTGGTCTGGTCACGATTGCATAAGCAAGCACGGTCCCGGCAGCGAACCCCTGTTGCTTGTGACGGGGCTGGAATACCCTCATCACATGAGTCCGGACGCCATGGTTGAAGACATCACACACCTTCTTGCGGTCTGGGTAACTGGTTGGGCCGGTTGCCGCGGGTACCAAACATCAACTGAAGGCCGATTCCCCGCTGCACTGCGGGCCGACACCACCGGAGAATGGGAGTACTTCTCCCACGACCCTTCCGAGGACGAGTTCGCGGCCTTGGCAGCAAAGACCGCGGATGCCCCTACCCGGATACTGACCATCCTGACCAACGACGTCCTCCGGTATACCCAGCTGGCCGGGAAGCACGGGCTCAACATCACGTCCGCGTCGCAGGCCATGATGATCGTGGACATGGAAACCCAGGACACCGAGGATCCCTGGCTATCGGATGACGACCTGAACCTGGTCACCTCCGAACTGGACGGCGTCCACCATGCCGTAGTCCGCTCCGGCGACTCCGTGGCGGCCAGTGGCCGGGTACGTGTGGTGGGTGCGACCGCGGTTTTCGACAAGATTGTGGTCCAGCCCGCGTTCCAGCGCCGTGGCCTGGGCAGCTTCATCATGAAGGCCCTCGCGGCGCAGGCCATTGGCCCGGATGTGGAGAACGGCCTGCTGCTGGCTTCACTGGACGGCCAAAAACTGTATTCCCACCTGGGTTGGGCCACAGTCTGCCGTGTCCTGATGCTGTCCACCTCCGATGAGGGTGCGGACCTTTCCGTGGGCTGATTTTTCCGCGGATGAAAGAATGTTGGGGTGAACCCCCATGACTCGCTGATCCCGTTGCTGGGCCGCGGTTCGGACCCGGAGCAGCTCCGTCATGTCCGCACCATCCCCGCGCGCCAGGCGGTCCACGAACCGTGGCCGGGCTGGGCCCACCCCGATCTCGTGGCCGCCTATGGTTCTCTGGGCATCCACGAGCCCTACCGGCACCAGATCCAGGCCGCCGATCTTGCCCACGGGGGCGAGCACGTGGTGATTGCCACCGGTACCGCCTCCGGAAAATCCCTTGCCTACCAGCTGCCGGCTCTGGACGCCATCCACCGTTCCGAACTGCGGGTGCTGTCCGAGCCCGGAAAAATCCACGACGACGGCGCCGTGACGCTTTATCTCTCCCCCACCAAGGCGCTCGCCGCCGACCAGCTCGCCGCCATCCGTTCCTTGAATCTGTCCACTGTGCGCGCGGAGACATACGACGGCGACACCGACCCAGCGTCCCGGCGGTGGATCAGGGACCACGCCAACTTCATTCTGGCGAATCCGGACATGCTGCACTTCGGCATCCTGCCCAACCATGCGTGGTGGGCCAGCTTCTTCCGACGGCTGCGGTACGTGATTGTGGATGAAGCGCACAGCTACCGGGGCGTGTTCGGCTCGCACGTGGCCAACCTGATGCGCCGGCTGCGCCGCATCTGTGCGTACTACGGCGCCGGGACCTCCCACCCTGGCCCGGTGTTCATTGCGGCCTCTGCCACGGCCTCGGAGCCGGGGACGTCCTTCGGGCGCCTGATCGGCGCGCCGGTCCGGACCGTTGCCGAGGACAGCTCGCCGCATGGTTCCACCACGGTTGCGTTCTGGGAACCCGCTTTGACGGACCTCAAGGGCGAGAACGGGGCCAGGGAGCGGCGGACTGCCGTTGCTGAAACGGCCGATCTGTTGGCGAACCTGGTCTCGTCCAGGATCCGGACCATCGCCTTTATCAAGTCCCGGCGCGGCGCGGAGACCATAGCGTCCATCACCAAGCGCCTCCTGGAGGAGGTGGACCCCAGCCTTCCGCAACGTGTGGCCGCCTACCGGTCCGGCTACCTGTCGGAGGAGCGGCGCGCCCTCGAAAAGGCCCTCCGCTCCGGCGAGCTCCTGGGCGTCTCCAGTACGTCCGCACTGGAACTTGGGATCGACATCTCCGGACTGGACGCGGTGCTGGTGGCCGGCTGGCCAGGAACGCGCGCCTCGCTGTTCCAGCAGATCGGCCGCGCCGGACGCGCCGGCCAGGACGCCATCGCCGCCTTCGTAGCCAGCGATGATCCGCTGGACACCTACCTGGTGAACCATCCGGAGGCGATCTTCGACGTCTCCGTCGAGGCCACGGTGTTTGATCCCTCCAATCCGTATGTGCTGGGGCCGCACCTTTGTGCTGCCGCCGCGGAGCTCCCCCTCGGGGTGGCCGAGCTCGGCCTCTTCGGCGGCACCACCGAAAAGCTGCTGGGCCAGCTGGTGGCCCAGGGCTACCTGCGCCGCCGGCCGGCCGGCTGGTTCTGGACCCACTCCCAGAGCGCTGCCGCGATGGTGAACCTCCGGGCCGACGGCGGCGGACCAGTGAGCATCGTGGACGCGGACACCGGCTCCCTGCTGGGGACCATGGACTCGCCACAGACGCATTACCAGGCCCACACCGGGGCCGTTTACGTCCACCAGGGCGACAGCTACGTGGTGGAGGACCTGAACGAGGACGACCACTGCGTGGTGGTCCGCCGTGCCAACCCCGATTACTACACCACCGCCCGGGACGTCACCCAGATCGAGGTGCTCGAAACCCAGCGGACCGCCCAGTGGGGCGGCGTCGCTGTGCACTTCGGTGACGTCAAAGTGACAACCCAAGTGGTCTCCTTCCAGCGCAAGGCCCTGATATCCAACGAAATCCTGGGCGAGGAGCCCTTGGAGCTGGGAGCCCGGGACCTCTTCACCAAGGCTGTCTGGTTCGTGGTGGACAACCGTTCGCTGACCGGTGCCGGGCTGGACGAGGCACAGTTCCCGGGAGCCCTTCATGCCGCGGAACACGCAGCGATCGGGCTGCTGCCGCTTGTGGCTTCCAGTGACCGCTGGGATATCGGCGGTGTGTCCACGGCCATCCACGCTGACACCGGACTGCCCACCATCTTTGTGTACGACGGGCACCCCGGCGGCGCGGGCTTCGCCGAGCGCGGTTTCGACAAGGCGAAAGTCTGGCTCTCGGCGACGCGGGACGCCATCAACGCTTGTGAGTGTGAGTCAGGCTGCCCGTCCTGCGTCCAGTCCCCCAAATGCGGGAACAAGAACAATCCCCTGGACAAGGCTGCGGCCATCACGCTCATCAACGTCCTGCTCAAAGATGCGAGCGAGGCACCTTCCCGGAATGTGGAACTTCTGCCCCCGGCGGAACGCGCCCTCAATCCGGCGGCGGCTCACGGCGGCGGTCCGGCCCGCGCATGACCGCTGGCGGCACCGAGCATAGTCCGCGCAGTGAGCTGGGTCCGGACCTCGACGGTCTGCCCTGCCCCTTCCGTGCAGGTGACGAGGACGGCGTCATGCCGCGCTGCCACGTCGGCGGCCACGGTGCAGGGATCCCCCGGGGTCAGCCCGCGCAGGGCATCTGCCCCGGCGAGCGCAGCAAGGTCCGCCGCTGCAGCCGCACGGCTGGCCATCACCGCCGACTGGGCCAGGAGGAGCAAGAGGGCCATAGCCATGATGACCACCAGTGCGAGCCCAGCCGCCAGGACCGTTCCCGAGCCACGCTCCGGGTGGTCCCGGCACTGGCCGCTCATGCAGCACCGCTGGTCAGTTGCGTTAACCGCTCTGATGGCACGCCTTGGTGCGGCACGTGGCGGCCGGCCACCAGGAGCCGGGGTGGCGCCGCCAGTGACGGTGGCACCGCCAACGGCGGTGGCGCAGCCAGTGGCGGTGACGTGCGTGCGGCCGCAACCTGATCCAACGGGCGGGGCGGAACACCGGATGACATCGGCGTTTCGCTCCGGGCCGCGGCCTTCGCCGTCAGCGTCCAGGGCACCGTAACTCCCAGTGGGCCGCCGACCCTGTCCGCCACCGTGACGCTCAGCCACTCGCCGTCGGCCGCCACCGACGCAGTGGCCGATTTTCCCGCCAACGTCCTGACAATTCCCTCCACTGCGGCTAGGTCGTCACCGCGGGCCAATGCTCTGGCGCCGGCGTGGGCTGCCTCTTCGAGCCTGAGCTGGGTGACGCCGGCGGCGGCCCCGGACAGGCACAAAGCGAGCAACAGCAGGACAGCCGGCAGCACCACGGCGAACTCAGCCGTCACTGCGCCGTGGGCGTTCCCCGGCCCACGGCTGCCGCGACGGAGTGAAGCAACCTTCCGCATCCCCTCACCCTCCCGCCCGGTGTCCGGGTGCAGGGCCGCCGGCGTCAGGATCACGGCAAGGCCAGCGCCGTGCGGATGAGGTTCAAAAGGAACCCTCGTACTTCGTCGCTGCGCAGAATGAAGACGAGGAGTCCGGCGAACCCCACCGCGGCCAAGGTGGCGATCGCGTATTCGGCCGTGGCCATCCCGGCTTCCGAAGCGGAGGGGCGGCGCCTGCGGTTCTTCCGTCCGGTGGCACCCGGGTAAAGCTCCACCACGTTGCCGTTATGTTCGGCTGGCGCTTTCAGGTGCGGCCCATCCCCGGTGCCCGACGGTCCAGTGGTAGCCTCCGGTACAGCGGCGGCAAGAGCGTTTTGGCTGGTCATGATCATGGTTCCCTTCTGCAGTCCGGCCGAGTTGCCGGTTGCTTCGACTCTTCCCGGGTTCGATCGGGGCCGTAAGGGCGAACCTGCCCCAAGTGGAAAACCCCGCCTTTCAGCGGCCTGTGGAGGAAAGGACCGGAAAAGAGCCGGCATTGGCGACGGGCCGATGCCGGGCCTCGCACATCGTCGGCTTCACGCCGGACTCAGGTTCCGGCGGGCACCAGGGCGAGAAGAACCGGGACCACACCGAGGCAGATGAAGGCCGGCAGCGAACACAGGCCCAGCGGGATGACCAGCTTTACGCCCAGGGACGCTGCGCGCTTCTCTGCGGCCCGGAACCTCTCCCGGCGCAGCCTGGCGGCCTGGGCATACAGGATGGCCGACGACGGCGCGCCGGTCAGCGCAGCAAACCCGAGTGCATCGCGCAACTCCAGGATCTCCGGAAGCCGGACTTCGGAGCTGCGCCAGGCTGTCTCCCAGTCGGCTCCGATGGCGAGCGCTGAAACCACCGGGCGCAACGCCTTACTGTAGTCCTGGGACGAAGAAGCCGCGACAAGTTCCAGGGATCGTCCAATCCCTGATCCTGCATCCAGCATCGCGGCCACGAGGTCCAGCATCATGGCGGTGTCGCGCAATCCGGCTACACCCTCAGCGCCGCTCGCCCCTCCAGGGGCGGCCCGCGGACTCGGGATACCTGGCTGGTTGCCCGGTCCCCCGCTCACCCTCAGCAACCGGTGCCGTACCCGGCCTGACTGTGAAAAGGCCAGGCACGAAACGGCGATCAGCACAACGACGAGTGCCACTCCGGGCACCAGTGCATCCGTCACGGCGCGGCCCCAGCGGCGGCGTGGACCAGGCGGGCCGACCAGATTCGCCCGGCGACTGTCAGGGCCACCCCTGCCGCGAGCACCGCCATACCCAGCGGCGTCCCGAACAGTATCGCCAGCGGATCAACACCCAGCGCCATGCCCAGCCCCAACCCCAGTACTGGAAGCCAGGTCAGGAGACTCACAGTCGCCTTTGGGCCGGCCAAGGCCGTCTGTCTTGCCGCCTCAGCGTCATCTTCCACCTCCAACTGGGCTGCAAACCGCGCCAGGACATCAGCCAACGGACAGCCGCTGGCTTCGGCGATGTCAAAGCACGCGGCCAGCTCCAGCCAGGTCTGCTGCTCCCTGCCGGCAGTGCGCAAAAATGCTGCCGGGGCGGATTTCCTGATCGCCTCAGACACCGGCAGGCCCCTGAATGCGGCGGCCCGGACGGCGCCAAGCATCAGCAGGGAACCCGGGCTTAGGCTCGGGCCGTTCCGCCCGGGCTTTGACGCCTTTGATGGATCCGCCGGTCCGGCACTTTCCTCCGGCTGGCGTGAACCTGCTTCCGACCGGCCCTGGTGGACCAGCCACAATTCGTCCCACAGCCACGCTGGCGTGCGCCCACCCTTCAGCAACGCCGCCAGCTGCTGGACCACCAAGGTCAGGGAAAGCTGGCCCCCCTGCTGTCCGGCACGACGCACCTTCCGCCACGGAGCGCCGAGGGTGAAGCGCGGCCCGGAGCGGCCCGGTCCGGCGTCACCGTGCAGTGCACTGGGCCCACCGGAGCGGCCCGGTCCGGTGCTCCCCACGGCCCGCCGAAAACGGCCCGCGGCGCCACCGGGTGGCCTGAGCAGCAGGAGCACGACCGCGGCGAGAATCCCGGCCAGCATCCCCGTCATGCCGCTGCACCCAGTTCAGCAGACAGCCCCAGCCGCTCACTCAGCGATTCCCAGGCGGGACCCGCGGACGGCCGGCCACGCCGGGTCAGGAGCGCCGGAACCACAACGAGTCCGGCAGGCCCGTCCTGCACCACACCCACACAGGCCACATAACGCCCTTGGCGGGACCGCTCCACGTGGACCACCACGTCCAGCGCACTGGCTGCCTGAAGCCGGACAGCGTCCTGGCCAAGGCCTGCGAGAGCGCCCAGAGCTGTCAACCGCGCGGGGACGGCAGTGGCAGCATTCGCGTGGATGGTTCCGCCGCCGCCCGTATGACCGGTATTCATGGCAGTGAGGAGTTCCCGGACCTCGGCGCCGCGGCATTCCCCCACCACCAGCCGGTCCGGGCGCATCCGGAGTGCCTGCCGAACGAGATCGCCCAGATCCACTTCACCGCCGCCCTCCAGGTTTCCGTGCCGGGACTCCAGCGAAACAATGTGCGGATGGACGGGGTTCAGTTCGGAGGCGTCCTCAATCAGGACCAGCCGTTCGGCCGGTGAGCACAGCCCCAGCAGGGTGGAGAGCAGCGTGGTCTTTCCCGAACCCGTGGCTCCGCTGATGAGGAAGCTCAGGCGGTGCTGGACAATGCGTTCCAGAACTTCGTGCACCACGCCGCCGAACATGCCGCCGGACCGGAGTTCGTCCATGCTGAAGACCTGCTCGCGCCGTATCCTCACACTCAGCAGGGTGCCTGCTGTGGAAATCGGGGGCAGGACGGCATGCACGCGGTAACCGCCGTCGAGCCTGACATCAACGCACGGGGACCCGTCATCGAGCCGCCGGCCGCCAGCCGCCACGAGCCGTGAGGCAAGGGCCCTCACCTGGGCCTCGTTGGCGAAGGACACGCCGGCCGGTTCGATGCCCCTTCCCCGGTCGATCCACACCGAGTCCGGGGCATTCACAAAGATGTCGGTGACTTGGATATCGCGGGTCAGTTCCTGGAGGGGGCCGAGCCCGTTCAATTCGGCGCTGATCCGCTCGACGGCGGCGAGGGAGCCTGCAGTCCCAAGCAGCCGCCCGGTGGCCTGGACCGCTGCGGCAACACGGGACGCCGTGACCGGCCCGGCATCGGCCATGACTGATTCGCGGACCGTTTCCAGCAGTGCCGAATCAACACCGCGCGGATCCAGGACCCGGACCTGCCGGCGGCGTGGTCCGGTCAGCTGGCCCGAAGGAACCGGCACCGCCGGGGTCGGCGGCGGGTCAGGCCGCCTCGCACTCACGGCAGGTCTCCGGCAAGGATGTCGCCATCCAACAGATCGAGCACCGACGCGGCGAAGTGCCTGACGCTGCGCCGCTTGCCCAGATCGAGCAGCCGTCCGTTCTCCCCGGCCGCAGTGACGCCGCGCAGCTCAGGAACCCAGCCCTGGACCGGCAGCCCGACCGCGTCAGCTATCAGTCCCGCGTCCAGCGCGGCACCGGACTTGCCCCGGACCAGCAGCGCCGCCTCAACCGGCGGAAGTTCATGGAGCAGCCGGGCCGTAGCCACCGCAGCCTTCAACTGTGCCGGGACAACCACCAGAATGCGGTCACAGTCCCAGGCAAACTTGTGTAGTGGTTCTGCACCGCGGCCGATGTCCACCACCACCAGTTCATAGCCGCGCCGGGCAGCGTCCAGCACGCCACCCGTGGCAGTGGCGTCCACAGGAGCCTGACGATCGCGGCTGCCGGGCCAGGACAGGAACGAAAATCCGCCGGCGACCGGCAGGGAATCGGCGAGCTGCTCAGGATCGATGCTGCCGCTCGCGTCGGACAGGTCAGGCCACCGCAACCCCGGCACCTCTTCGGCGGCCAGCGCCAGTTCCAGCCCACCACCCCAGGGGTCCCCATCAACGAGCAATACGCGGACGCCCAGCCCGGCTGCGGCCTGGGCGATCCAGATGGCGGAGGTGGTGGAACCGGCCCCGCCGCAGCCGCCTGTCACGCCGAGGACGAGGCCGCCGGCTTCGGGCGAACGCGACCTGCTCAGGTACTCGGCCAGCCAGGCCGAGGCATCAGGAAGCACTGCCACCCGCTCGGCACCAAGAGCGGCGGCCAGGTGCCAAAGACTGTCGCCTTCCCCATTCAGGCCCACCAGCACTGCTGGTGCCCGGCGCCTCGGAGGCAGCTCACGGACGTCGCTCCCCACCAGCACGGCGGCTGCGGTGTCCCAGTACTTGGCCGCCTCCGCGACGTCCGCGACCACCCGCAACTGGCCGCCGGCGGCGGCCACGATCTGCTCCACCTCACCCTGAAGAAAGTCGTAGTCAGTGACCAGCAGCACCTCGGTGGCAGCAGAGTCCGGCAACCACGCCCCGGCACCGGATGCAGCTCCACCGCGAGGGGATGGCCGGGCACGGGACAGCTGGGACGATGGCTGCTCGGAAGGGGACGGCGATAGCTGGTGCCTGCTCATGCAGCAACTCTCCATCGCACCCGGTCAGGGAAACAGTGGCGGGCCGCGCTATGTGGACAACTACTGCTTCCCGTATTTTCGGTGGACGGCCTGCTTGCTGACCACAAGGCACAGAGCGATCGCTGCGATGCCACCAACGTCTTCATCCGTTCCACCTCCATGCCGTCAACATAAGGTGACGCCGATTGTGGCACAGCTACCGGCCCGGCCGGCGAAGCTCGGCCGCCCGATCCGTCCACCGTGCCAGCGCCGTCGGCCGCCCGCGCCGTCAGCCCGGGCCTCCGCCACAAGGCAGAATTGAACCTATGTACCTGCTGCTCGCCGCCCACTCACACGGCGCAGCCCTCCAGCAGGTCACCCAGGCGGGCGACCCCCACCCGGACCGCCCCGAACCGCGGCTGATCAGCGCAAGCGAGCTGCCCGGCGTCGTACGCCACCTCGAGACCCGGCCCCGCGAGGCACCGCCGCGCTGGATCTGGCACCGCACGCAGGACTGGTACCCCGCGCTGCTGGCAGCGGGTGTGGAACTGGACCGCTGCTATGACCTCAGCCTGTGCGGCACCATCCTGGCGCATTCGCAGTTCACGGCCCACACCGAGTACGCCCTGAACGCCGAAAAGGTCACGCTGGACGATCCCCAGGAACCGCCCCGCGGCCTCCAGCCGCCGGCCCCGCCCGCGGAGCAGGGCGCCCTGTTCGAGGACCTCCGGCACCGGTCGCCGCGCCATACCCTGGCGGAACTGCGCACCGAATACGCCGCCCAGCAGGCGGCGCTGGCCTCCGCCGCCCCGGAGGAGAACAAGCGGAAGCGGCTGCAACTGCTGCTTGCCGCCGAGTCCGCCGGGGCCATGATCGCTGCCGAGATGCAGCACAGCGGCGTCCCCTGGCGGGCGGACCTGCACGAGCAGATCCTGGCCGATTATCTGGGACCGCGACCGGCTTCGGGCCACCGGCCAGCGAAGCTTGAAGCCCTGAACACCGAACTCCGGTCCCGCCTGAACTCCCCCGCACTGAACCCCGATTCGCCGCAGGAACTGATGCGTGCCCTGCACCGCAACGGCATCGAGGTCAAAAGCACCCGGCAGTGGGAGCTGATGGAGTCGAACCATCCCGCCATCGAACCGCTCCTCGCCTACAAAAAACTGTCCCGCCTGCACACCGCCAACGGGTGGGCCTGGCTGGACGCATGGGTGAAAAACGGCCGCTTCCAGCCCGAGTACGTGGTGGGCGGGGTGGTGTCCGGGCGCTGGGCCTCGCGGGGCGGCGGCGCCCTGCAGATTCCGCGCCAGGTCCGCGGTGCGGTCCACGCCGATCCCGGCCACAAGCTCATCGTCGCGGACGCGGCCCAACTGGAGCCGCGGGTGCTGGTGGCGCTCGCCCAGGATGCCAAAATGGCTGCGTCCGCGCGCGACAAGGACCTCTACGCGGGCATCGCCGCGCAAGGATTCGGCGGCGACCGCGGCAAGGCGAAGATGGCCCTGCTGGGGGCCATGTACGGCGCCACGACAGGTGAATCCGGACGGCTGATGCCGCAGCTGGCCCGCACCTACCCGCGGGCCGTGGGCTTTGTGGAGCAGGCGGCGCGCGACGGCGAGGCAGGCGGTACCGTGACCACGCGGCTGGGCCGCAGCAGCCCACCGCCGTCGGAACACTGGTTCCGGAGCCAGCAATCGGCCACCGCGGAGGAACAGCGACGCGCAGAATCGATCGCCCGCTCCCGCGGCCGCTTTACCCGCAACTTCGTGGTCCAGGGATCGGCCGCCGACTGGGCTGCGTGCTGGCTGGCGGAATTACGACGGCGGCTGCGCGCGTTGCGTGCCGACGGTTCTGTTCAGGCGGAACTCGTTTTTTTCCTGCACGACGAAGTGATGGTCCACGCCCCCGAGGCCGGCGTGGCGGCCTGTATCCGCGCCATCGAGGAAGCAGCCGCCGCGGCGAAGGAACTCCTGTTCGGACCCATCCCGGTGGAATTCCCGGTCAGCGTGGCCGTGGTGGACTCCTACGACAACGCCAAGTAGCCGAAAGTAACTTACCCGGCAGTAGCTCGCCAGATCCCCTTGGCCGCGTTAGAGTAAGTGGTTCCGGGCGCCGAACGCCCGGCAACATATGCAATGGCGCATACTACAGGGGGAGGTCCGGCTCATGCCCGGAAAGTTTGAAATACATCGAGTAGGCCACGAAGCGTATCGGTTCAGGCTCACCGATAAAAACGGTAAGGTTGTGGCCGTTTCGCCCGACTTCCCGCACCTCAGTGCCCTGAAAGACGGCATCAAGGCCTTACGGGAAAATGCGGCCACCGGCGTTGTGGTGGATCTGCGCCAGAAACCGCCCAGCAGCTAGGCGCGAAGCTGGGCCGGGCCGCTGCGGACTAGAAAGCCACCTCGCGCACGCGGGTCCGGTCCCATGGAACGGCCCAGCCCAGCTGCTCGAAGAGTCCATCGAGGATGATCCCGGTGAAGCCCCAAACCAGCACGCCGCAGACGGCGAAGCCGGGGCTACTGAAGATCCTGCCGTCCCGGCGGACGGTGGCCGTCACCCGGTTGGCCGGGTCCAGGAGGTCACGGACCGGGATCCGGAAGACCTGGGCGGATTCGCCGTAGTCCACCACGCGCACGGGCGACGGCGCCGCCCACCATCCGAGCACCGGCGTCACTAGGAAATTGCTGCGGGCCAGTCCGAGCTCCTGCAGGGTGCCCAGAACCTCCACGCCTGCCGAGTCCAGCCCGGTTTCCTCCTCGGCTTCCCGGAGGGCTGCGTCCACCGGGGTTTCGTCCCCGTCAACGCCGCCACCCGGAAAGGCCACCTGGCCTGGGTGCGAGCCCAGGGTGTGCGCACGTTCCAGCATCAGGACATCCAAATCGGCAGCAGCCAGGGGCTTGCTGGACGCGGCCGGAACGTTGTCCAGCACGCCGAAGAGCATCAGCACGGCCGCCTTGCGGGCAATGGATTCGTCAACGGTCAATGCCGCCCATTGGGTGTTGGGCGCGTCGACGTCCCCGTTGTCGGATCTCTCCACGAGGCCGATCAGGTCCTGACGTGCGCTCATGGGAGGCGCCTCTGTGATTCCATCCGGATTTCCGCGGCCCGGTGGGTTTCGGCGAGCAGCTTTCCCAGGAGGGCCTCGCTCCCGGGCGCCAGCTCGTACTTGAGGAGCTTGGTTGCCTTGACGGGATCGGTCTCGCCGAGCCCGTAGCTGGGGCACCAGTTGGCTACCGGGCACGCGCCGCAGGCCGGTTTCCGGGAATGGCATACCCGCCGCCCGTGGAACACCACCCGGTGCGAGAGCATGGTCCAGTCCCTGGGCTCGAACAGCTCGGCGACGTCGAATTCGATCTGCACAGGATCCTCGGACTGGGTCCAGCCGAAGCGCCGGGCCAGGCGGCCGAAGTGCGTATCCACCGTAATCCCGGGCACACCAAAGGCGTTGCCCAGCACCACATTAGCGGTTTTCCGACCAACGCCGGGAAGGGTCACCAGGTCTTCCAGCCGGCCGGGCACCTCGCCGTTGTACTCGTCCACGAGGCGGTTGCTCAGGGCCAGAACGTTCTTGCTTTTGGCCCTGAAAAAGCCGGTGGGCTGCAGGATCGCTTCGAGCTCGGCGGGCTCTGCCTCGGACATGGTGCGGGCATCGGGGTACCGGGCGAACAGGATCTTGGTGACCTGGTTAACCAGGACATCGGTGGTCTGCGCGGACAGCACCGTGGCCACCACCAGTTCGAAGGGGTTCCGGAAATCAAGCTCGGCGTGGGCGTACGGGTATTTCTCCGCCAGCGCACGGTTGATCCGCCGGGCCCGGCGCTTCAACCCCAGCAGTGACTCTGCGGCGGCCTTCGGGGATGCGGCAGCTCTGGCAGGGCCGGATCCGAGGGCACGGGACATGGCCACGTGGACCTGCTAGCCGCGCTCGATGTTGCTGAGGTCGCGCAGCACGCCCAGGCGTCCGTCGGTATGCTGGACCAGGAATTCGTGGCCCCGGTCTTCGAGTGCCAGTACCCAGCCGCCGGGTTCGATCACAAAGGCGGGGGCGCCGGTGCGCGGGTCAACGGCGGTGCGGTGCTGCGCCACGGCAAACCAGAAGGCCTCAAACACCGGCTGTTCGTCGGATTCTTCCGGGCGGCTGGCCGGGTCCACGGTGGCACCGATCGGCTCCACCTGCCGCACCTGCTGGTGCACCGCCGTGGCAGCGGGTTCGGCGGCAGACTGGCGGGCCGGGGCACCCGCCTTTGCACCGTCGTCGTGCGTTGTCGCCTCGGCAGCACCAGGCGCTGACACTGCGGATGCTGACGCGGCGGAAGCCCGAGCGGCAGCTGCTGCCGGGACGTCACCCATCATCGTCTCCTGAGAGGTGGACGCGTCGGGAGAGCTTGAAGCTGAAGGCACGACGTCGGCCGCCTGGGTTGCGGGGCTTGCGTCACCGGTTGCGGTCCATTCCCTGACCTCAGGGGCGGAGGACACTGCCGCGGACATGGCCGGGGCGGGGGAACCAGTACCAGCGGGTGCGGACGCAGCGGGGACCGAGGCGCCGGGCGAGGCCTCTGCCGGTTTGGAGGCAGCGGAACGGCCGGATGACCACGGCCCGGCAGGGATACCAAAAGCGCGCTTGGACGCCGGTTCGGCACCGTCCGCCGCTTTGGGTTCTTTGGGCGTGTGTGGCTTGGGAGCCGGAACGGCTGAGTCGCGCGCCATGATGTGGGCGGACATTTCGTCGCGTCCCAGGAAGTCGCCGGCAAAATACGGAATGAAGCGGCTCAGCACCGTCGCCGCGAACAGGACCACGGAGCCCACCAGGCCCACCAGGAGGCTGGGGACATAGGCAGCGGCGGCGGAAACGAAGAAGAACGCCAAAGCAAAGGACGCCACCACCGAGGCGAACTGGTCAACGGACAGCGAGCCAATCCGGACCTTGGTGGCGGGGGCCAGCCGGCGGGCCGCAAAAAGTGCGGTGACGATCATCGGCAGCACCACGCCCAGCCCAAGGAAGAACAGGCTGCCCGCATTCCAGAGATTGAACCGGCCGAAGAAGATCGGCAACACCGAGGCGACCAGGAGGATCAGGGTGGCGCCGAAAACTGTCAGGTCACGCAGCGTGAACGGGCCCAGCACGGCCTGGTTGGTGGTGCCGGGCTTGGCACCGGGTTTGGCACCGGTCGGGTGTTGCGGGTCCTTCGCTGCGGCGCTCTCTGGCGCGATGCCGTTTACTGGCACGGCGTCAGGCCCGTCCTCCATTGCGCGGCCAATTTTCTGACCGGAGCTTTGCTGGTTCATTCTGTTCTCCTTAGCGTGGCGGCACGGGACGGTTCCGCCCCAAAACTGTGCCGTCCGGAACGGCGGAGCGGCCAGGCCCGGGCAGTGATGCTCCGGATCGGACAGCCCCGTAGAAAGTCACAATTCAATCTCAGCCTAGTCAACCGTATGGCCGTTCACTAGCTGATCGGTGGCGCCCGGAGCTAAGCGGGCGTGGCCCGGCAACCATTCACCGCTTAATAAATGCCGTTCGCGGGCGGCTGTGTGACAGGTGACACACGGGGCCATGCTCACGCATTAGGCTTGATCCCGGAACAGCTCTTTGCGGAACGTCCGTGATCGGCCCTGCCCCATGCCACACAGCGGCGGGGCACGGCAACGTGACGGCCAGCCGCAGAATAGACCGATGAATGATGAGGTTCACCATGTCCCAGGACACTCCCGGCTCCATTGTCACAGCCCCCGCAGCCTCCGTGCCGAGCAGCCAGCAGGGCGACGCCTTTGAAAACCTGCTGCACGAGAACCGGACATTTGCTCCCAGCCCGGAATTCGCTGCCGACGCCGTTGTCACCGCAGCCGATTATGCAGAGGCCGACGCCGACCGCCCGGCTTTCTGGGCGAGGCAGGCCCGCGAGTTGCTGACCTGGTCAAAGGACTTTGACCAGGCGCTGGACTGGTCCAATCCGCCGTTCGCGAAGTGGTTCGTGGGCGGGGAAGTCAACGCCGCGTACAACGCCCTGGATCGCCACGTGGAAAACGGGCTCGGCGACCGGGTCGCGATCTACTTCGAAGGCGAACCCGGCGACACCCGCACCTACACCTACGCCCAGCTCACCGAAGAGGTGAAGAAGGCAGCCAACGCGTTCGAGTCCCTCGGCGTGGCCAAAGGCGACCGCGTGGCCGTCTACCTGCCGATGATCCCCGAAGCCGTGATCACACTGCTCGCCTGCGCCCGCATCGGTGCCGTGCACTCCGTGGTGTTCGGCGGGTTCTCCGCGGACGCGCTCCGTTCCCGGATCGAGGACGCCGAAGCCAAGCTCGTGGTCACCGCCGACGGCACCTACCGGCGCGGCAAGCCCAGTTCCCTGAAGACCGCCGTCGACGACGCGTTATCCCTTGGGGACGACGGTGACGGCCACACCGTCCAGAACGTGGTGGTGGTCAAGCGCAACGGCCAGGACGTGGATTGGCACGAAAGCCGGGACCACTGGTGGGCCGACACCGTCGGGGCGGCCTCGGCGGAGCACACCGCCGTCGGGCATGACTCCGAGCACCCGCTGTTCATCCTCTACACCTCCGGCACCACCGGTAAGCCCAAGGGCATCCTGCACACCACCGGCGGCTACCTCACCCAAGGCGCCTACACTCACAAGGCCGTGTTCGACCTGCACCCCGAAACGGACGTGTACTGGTGCACGGCCGACGTCGGCTGGGTCACCGGCCACTCCTACGTCGCCTACGCCCCACTGATCAACGGCGCCACCCAGGTCATGTATGAGGGCACCCCGGATTCCCCACACCAGGGCCGCTGGTGGGAAATCATCGAAAAGTACAAAGTCACCATCCTCTACACCGCCCCCACTGCGATCCGGACGTTCATGAAGTGGGGCCGGGACATTCCGGACAAGTACGACCTGTCCTCGATCCGCGTCCTCGGCTCCGTGGGCGAATCCATCAACCCCGAAGCCTGGATGTGGTACCGGGACGTCATCGGCGCCAACGCCGGGAAGAACGGCGAGAAGAAGGACAACCCGGCCCCCATCGTGGACACCTGGTGGCAGACCGAAACCGGCGCCCAAATGATCGCCCCGCTGCCCGGCGTGACCGCCACCAAGCCCGGCTCCGCGCAGGTCCCGCTGCCCGGCATCGCCGTGGACGTCGTGGACGAGAACGGCGAATCAGTGCCCGACGGCCACGGCGGTTTCCTGGTGATCCGCGAACCCTGGCCGGCCATGCTCCGCGGCATCTGGGGCGACCCCGAACGGTTCAAGGACACCTACTGGTCCCGCTTCGAGTCCATGTACTTCGCGGGCGACGGCGCGAAGAAGGACGAGGACGGCGACATCTGGCTCCTGGGCAGGGTGGATGACGTCATGAACGTCTCCGGTCACCGGCTCTCCACCACCGAGATCGAATCCGCCCTGGTCTCCCACCCCGCCGTGGCCGAGGCCGCCGTCGTGGGCGCCGCGGACGACACCACCGGCCAGTCCGTCGTCGCGTTCGTGATCCTCCGCGGGGACGCCGTGGACTCCGGCGACGCCATCGTCCAGGAACTCCGCAACCACGTGGGCAAGGAAATCGGCCCCATCGCCAAACCCAAAACCATCCTCGTGGTCCCGGAACTGCCCAAAACCCGCTCCGGCAAGATCGTGCGGCGCCTGCTAAAGGACGTCGCCGAAGGACGCGACGTAGGCGACGCCACCACCCTCGCCGACAACACCGTCATGGCCCAAATCGCGGCCTCGCTGCGGAAATAGCCGGCGAACACGCAAACACGGCGACGGCGCTTCCCACCACGGTGGGCGGCGCCGTCGCCGTATGCATGGTTTCATGCTTCCCGCCGCAGGACCGGCGGACGTGAAGCCTCGTGGGGACTCTAACCGGGACGACGCGGCTCGGCACGGTCCTGCCTGACGGATCCTGCGCAATCATTCCCCTGCCGCAGCCCACGGCCGCCGGAAATCCGGTCGCCTGGAATCGCCCGGGCCGAATGATGGTGCAGAATCCGACGGGTAGATTGGTGCCATGACTGACGCTTCCTCCTCTGACTCCAAAGCTGGCACCAGCACAACGGCCGGGCGCGGCACCATCCTGGTGATCAACGGCCCCAACCTCAACCTGCTGGGTAACCGCGAACCGGAAAAGTACGGCACGTCCTCCCTCGCCGACGTCGAACGGCTTGCCGCTACCGCGGCTGAGGCCCATGGCTTCACGGTGGACTGCGTCCAGTCAAACCATGAGGGCGTCCTGCTGGACGCCATCCACGCGGCCCGAACCACTGCCGTCGGCATTGTCCTGAACGCCGGCGCGTTCACCCACACGTCCGTTGCCCTGCGCGACGCCCTGGCGGCGGTGCAGCTGCCCGCCGTCGAGGTCCACATCACCAACGTGCACCAGCGTGAAGAGTTCCGGCACCACTCGTTCCTGTCGCCGGTGTGCGCCGCGGTGATCGTGGGAGCTGGCGTGTTCGGTTACAAGCTCGCCATCGACTACCTGGCCGAAGCCCTGTAGCCATGCCCGCCGGGCCGGAACTTCAGCCTGCACCGGACCGTGACCGCGTCCCGGCGGTTCCCGGCGGCCGCACCGCGGCGTGGTACTGCACTTCGGCACGGTGGCGGCGCCCGGCAGGATCCGCCGCGGCTGGCGGCCGGCGACCTCAATGAGCGGCAGCTGATCCTGGGCAAGTTCCTGCTCACGCACAACCGCCATCCGGTAGCCATCACCGGCCCTCACGGCCAAAGCCTCGAATGGCTTTGAGCGGTTCTGACGGGCTTTGACCGGCCTCCCGCTACTTCTGGATGCACTGTCCGGAAGACACAGGCGCGTCCAGGCCGGCAGCCTGTGACGCCACCGGGAACAGATCGTCCATGGTGATTGCGAACCCCATTTCGGCGTCGGAGGTTGCCTTCGCAAAGATGACGCCGGCCACCTGGCCGTCCATGGTCAGCAGCGGTCCGCCGGAGTTCCCGGGCTGGACGTCCCCGGCCAGGCGGTAAATATCCTCGGGTGCCGGGTTCTGGCCGTAGATATCCGGCACCAGGACCGAGGCGATGTCCTGGATGGTGGCGGGGTTGGACTTGAAGGGACCGCCGTGGGGGTAGCCGGCGAACGCGGCGGGGCTGCCGCCTGGAAGGTCGGACGTCAGGGCCAGCGGCTCGGAAGGCAGTCCGTCAACAGCCAGCACGGCGAGGTCGTGCCGGGTGTCGAAGTAGACCACGCGGCCGGGCATCGCTCCCCCGTTGGGAATCTCCACCACCGGCTGCGACACGCCCGCCACCACATGGGCGTTGGTCACAACCCGCCCGGCTGACACCACAAAGCCGGTGCCGGTCTGGTTTTGGCCGCACTGGTACGCCGTTCCCGCGATCTTGAGGACCGATGCGGCGGCCCGGTTCAGCGCCGGTGTGTTGGTGCTGGCGTTGGGCACGGACACTTGCGGACCCTGGCCCAGGCCTTCAATCAGCGTGGGAATGCCGTTGCCGATCATCGTTGAACGCAACTGCGCGAGAGTCGCCTTCAGCGGGACGGGGGTCAGGCCGTCGATGTAGCGGATCACTTTGGACTCGGCGAGCTGCTGCGACACAAGGGGAACGCCCAAGGCGCTGATACTGAAAGCCAGCATGGACATAACGAGGGCTGAAACGACCACGTTGACCGCCCCGCCCACCAGGCGGTCCACCGCGCGCAGCGGCTTGATCCGCACAGCGCCGCGGATTTTCCGCCCGATCATGGTCCCGAGACCATGGCCCAATGCCATGAGCACGACGGCGGACGCCACGATGGCGGTGAGCCGCCAGCCGGACTCCGCCACTAACTCGCTGACCAGCGGGACGGCAAAGAAAGCGGCAACGGCACCCGCCGCGAAACCTGCGATGCCGCCGAGAGTCACCAGGAAGCCGTTGCGCAGGCCATAGATCAAGTAAGACAGCAGAGCCAGGATCAGCAACAGGTCCAGAACGGTCAAGCCAAACACTGACGCTCCTCTAATACGGTTGAGACCCAATTCTAGTGGCGTCCGCTGACATTCTTCTGTGGGGGCGTCCTCCCCCGCCCGTTTCGGCCGCGTTCGGGCGCAAATGCCGCCGCAACTGGCGCTCCTCCCGGCAACAGGAAGGCCACATGGCGGCGTTTCCGCTGCCAAGTACGTCACAGAACCTTGAAAATTCTGAAACAATGGCAAAAGCGCCACAGCCGACACTTTTATTCAGGAGATTTCATGGACATCGAGGTACTGCGCCGAGCACCACTATTTGCAACGCTTGACGACGAAGCATTCCGACTGCTGACGGACGAGCTGACCGAGGTGGATTTGTCGCGCGGCGCCTCGGTCTTCCGCGAGGGTGACCAGGGTGACCAGCTCTACTTCATTGTCTCCGGCAAGGTGAAGCTGGGCCGCACCTCCCCCGATGGTCGGGAATCCCTTCTCGCCATCCTGGGCCCGGGCGAACTGTTCGGTGAAATGGCGCTCTTTGACCCCAGCCCCCGCACGGCCACGGCAACGGCCGTCTCCGAAACCCGCCTGGCCGGGCTGAAGAACGAAAGCCTCAACGGCCTCCTGCGGACCCGCCCCGAGGTTTCGGCGCAGCTGCTGCAGGCCCTGGCCCGCCGCCTGCGCCGCACCAACGATTCGTTGTCCGACCTGGTGTTCTCCGACGTTCCGGGCCGCGTGGCCAAGGCGCTCCTGGACCTGGCGGACCGCTTTGGCCGCCCGGCAACCGACGGTGTGCTGGTGGCCCACGAGCTCACGCAGGAAGAACTGGCCCAGCTGGTGGGCGCATCCCGCGAGACCGTCAACAAGGCACTGGCCGAGTTCGTCCAGCGCGGCTGGCTCCGCCTCGAAGCCCGCGCCGTTGTGATCCTGGATATGCAGCGTCTCCGCCAGCGCTCCCGCTAGTTCTTTACCGGTCGAGGCCCGAAGCCCGACATCCTCCGTGTGCTGGGCCTTCGTCGCTCTGATGCACGCCTCCGGATGCCGCGCCTCGGGCCTTTTGCGAACCTACCGCATAGGTGGGCCGGAATAGGACCGCCTCCCACCCATGGCAGGAGTGCATCGCGGGCATCGGCGGCCGCCGTGTCAACAGAGAGGATCGGGAATGGGCATCCGGCAGCGTGCGTCAAAGCGACGAAGGAGCAGCACGCCGAGGATGCGCGTTTTCGGTCCGCGGGCCCAACAGATCCGCGGACAGGCTAGCGTTCGCGCTGGTGATCTCCGGCTATGGTTTTGGCCGCCTCAACTTCTAGCATCAGTTTGCCTTCTTCCTCGACCAGGCGTGCCTGGTAGACGTGGGGTTTGCGCTTGTAGCTGAGGTAGGCGATGCAGCCGTTCGCGGCGGCCATTTTTTCGAGCATGATCTCTGAGCCTGGCACCAGGAGCTGGCCGAGGGTGAGACCTACGGTGTTCTCCTTGCCCACTTCATCGCCCATTGCGGTGGTGTGGCGTTCGGCGATGACGTTGGTGGCGCACACCCAGCGGCCCCAGATGCCCTTGCTTTCCAGGAGGCTGGGCTGCTGGTTTAGAGGCACTGTGGCAGCGAAGTAGCGGGTGTCGAACCGGTGGTGGGCAAAGTCCGGACTGCGCCAGTTGACCAGCGGTTTCAGGAGGTCTGTACGCAAGGAGAGGCCCCGCTTGGCCAGCAGTTCGGTGAAGGTCTTCTCCTGGTCGGCCACTGCCACCCGGCTCCGCATCCACTCGTGACTGGAGGTGCCTTCAACGGTGGTGGACATGTCCGGTCCGGCCAGGAGCACCCCGGTTTCCTCAAACAGCTCGCGAATGGCGCCCACCACGTGACGGCGCGCCAGCCCGACGTCGGCCGTTCCCAACTGCTCAGCCCAATGCTGGGGTGAGGGGCCCAGCCAGCCGACGGCGTCGTCGTCGGACGCCTCCAAAGACCCCCCGGGGAAGGCGAGCACGCCCAGGGGCGAGGACCCGGGCCGGTAGCCCAGCCACGTTTCCAGGCCCGTGGGCGAGTCCCGCAGAAGCACCACGGAGGATGCCAAACGGGCGGCACGCGGTGTCCGCTCGCCGTGGTCGAGCCAGCTTTGAGCCGCCCCTTCAAGCTCCGGAGGGAGGGCGAACATGCGTCGGGCAAGCTGCGGCAATTGAGTGAACCGGGTCCTTAGCTGAATTCAGCGATCAGTTCGACCTCTACTGGAGAGTCGAGCGGAAGAACAGAAACGCCGACGGCGGAACGGGCGTGCTGGCCCGCGTCGCCAAATACCTGGCCGAGGAGCTCAGACGCGCCGTTGATGACGCCCGGCTGGCCGGTGAAGGACGGGTCCGATGAAACGAAGCCCACCACTTTCACGATCCGGGTGATGCGGTCAAGGTCACCTATGACGCTCTTCACTGCCGCCAGCGCGTTGATGGCGCAGACTGCGGCGTAGGCTTTGGCGTCCTCCGGGGACACTGTGGGCTCGTCGGAGGCGCCCTCCGTGCCGGTGGAAACCTTGCCGGTAGCTTCGAGTTTGCCGTCAATAAACGGCAGCTGCCCGGACGTGTACACGTGGCTGCCGGAGATGACTGCCGGGACGTACGCGGCAACTGGTGCGGCCACCTCGGGAAGGGTGAGGCCCAACTCGGCGAGTCGCTGCTCGACGGCGGAAATCGGCGCGTTAGCCGCGCCGGACGTGGTTTCTGCGGGGGTGCTCACTGTTACTGCTTCTCCCTCTTGAGGTAGGCAACCAAGCCGTTGCCGTCCGGTCCGGTGACAACCTGGACGAGCTCCCAGCCGTCCTCTCCCCACTGGTCCAGGATCTGCTTTGTGGCGTGAATAATGAGCGGAATCGTCGCGTACTCCCATTTGGTCATGAAAGAAAGACTAGTCGTTGCCGGTAAAGTGGAAAACATGGTGACTCGTAAGAACCCCATTTTCGACACGGCCACTACCCTCGGAAAGATTTTTGGCTTCCTTGGCGTGAGCGCTATTTGTGGTGTCCTGGTGGCGGGCCTGTTGGTCCCCGCCGCGGCTGTCTCCGGCAGCGCGGCGAGCGGTTCGATCGAGTTCTTCGACACCCTCCCGGCGGAGCTGAAGGTGGACCCGCCCAACCAGACCACCAGGATCCTGGCCGCGGACGGCAGCCAGATCGCCAGCGTGTACTCAGAGAACCGCACCAAGGTCAGCCTTGACCAGATTTCGCCGTTCATGAAGGAAGCCATCATCGCGGTGGAGGACAGCCGGTTCTTTGAGCACGGCGGCGTTGACACCACTGGCATCATGCGGGCCCTCGTGTCCACCGCCCGGGGAAACAAGCAGGGTGCCTCCACCATCACCCAGCAGTACGTCAACAACGTCCTCAACGCCAACCTTGCAGCCGAGGGAAATGAAGAGGCCATCAAGCTCAACGGCGTTAATAAGGGCGTCGGGGACAAGCTTCGGGAGATGAAGCTAGCCATTGCCCTTGAAAAGGAATTCTCCAAGGAGCAGATCCTTGAGGGCTACCTCAACATCGTCTTCTTCAACCGTGACGCCTACGGCATCGAGGCCGCGTCCAAGTTCTTCTTCAGCACCAATGCCAAAGACCTCACGCTCGCGCAGTCCGCACTCCTTGCAGGCCTCGTCAACAGCCCGTCGGCCTTTGACCCGATCACCCACCCTGAGAACTCCAAGGTCCGCCGGGACTTGGTGCTGGGCCTGATGCTGAACCAGGGCAAGATCACCCAGGCCGATCACGACGCCGCCGTGGCAACCCCGGTGGAGACGAAGATAACGCCTGCGCGCCAAGGCTGCGCCTATGCGTCCACTGGGCCCTATTTCTGCGACTACGTGCTCCACCTGCTGGAGAACAACCCGGCCTACGGCGCCGACGTCAAAGAGCGCCAGCGGCTGATCTACGGTGGCGGCCTGACCATCACCACCACGCTGGATCCCGCAGCCCAGGCATCAGCCCAGGAGCAGGTGAACGCCTCGGCCGGCGCCAACCCGGACAAGTGGGGGGCTGCAATGGTCGCCGTGCAGCCGAACACAGGCAAGATCATCACCATGGCGCAGAACACGTCGTTCCTGCCGGCCCAGGGCGGCTTTGACTCCCAGGTGAACTTCAACGTGGACCAGTTGGATAAGAACGGCAACGACCTCAACGGCATGGGCGGCGCCCAGCCCGGGTCCACCATGAAACCGTTCACCTTTGCCGAATGGCTTGATGAGGGCAAGACCATGAACACTGTGGTCAACGCCGCCCAGCGGCGTTATCCGCTGAACTTCCCATGGAAGAACTCTTGCGGGGTGATGAATGGCGCCTACAACACCGCGGAGAAGGCCCTGGGCGCGGCAGACGACCTGCAGAACGCGGAGCCCCAGTGGTACCGGCCCCTTACCGTCCTTGAGGGCCTGTACAACTCCATCAACACGGTGACCTTTGCTACCGCGGCCCAGCTGGACTTCTGCGGAATCCAGAAGATGGTGGACGCGGTGGGACTTCACAGCGGCCTGCCCGCCGCGGATGGGACGCCGAATCCCAAGGTCGACATGTTCACCCTGGGCAACCTGCTCGGTTCCACCCAGACCTCGCCGTTGACCATGGCCAGCGCGTTCGCCACGTTCGCCAACGACGGAAAGTACTGCGAGCCGATCGCTGTCACCTCAGTAACGGACGCCACCGGCAAGCAGTTGCCGGCGCAGTCCACCAGCTGCCGGGACGCGGTCAAGCCTGAAGTTGCACGCGGCGTGAACTACGCGCTGCAGGAAGTCCTGAACCGTGGCTCCGGTGCCCTGATCCAACCACGGATCGCCACCAAGACCAGCTTCCCGATCGGCGCCAAGACCGGCACGTCCAATAACAACGGGTCCACCTGGGTGGTGGGCCACACCACCGGCCTGGCAACGGCTGCCTGGTACGGCGATCCTTTGGGCAATCAGAGCCGGTCGGGCCAGAACGTGACCATCAACGGCAAGTTCTACCAGGGCATTGACGGATACATGATTGCTGGCCCCATGTTCTCCAACTTCATGAGCAAGATCGCGCCGGGCTACGGAACCAACCCGTTCCCCGCGCCGCCCACCAGCATGGTGAACGGAACGCCCGCCAGGGCTACGCCGTCACCGCAGGGAACCACGCCTAGAAAGGCCCCCGCCCAGCCGGCTCCTACACCCGCGCCCAGTGCGCCGGGCAACAGCGACAACAAGAAAGACTAGGCCGCATGGCTCTCAGTCCCGACTTGGCCAGCCGTGTCCGGAACATCGGGCGCGGCTTTGCCGTCACCGCCGCCACCGGCACTGCGGCAGGTCTCGCTGCCTTCGGATACGGGCTGTGGGAGAAGAACCAATTCGTCCTGCGCGAAGAAACCCTGCCCATTCTGCCGGCGGGCCAGGCGCCCTTCCGCGTCCTGCATTTGAGCGACATCCACTTTGTCCCGGGCCAGGACACCAAGGCAGCCTGGCTGGAGTCCCTGGCATCGCTGAAGCCGGACCTTGTGGTCAACACCGGAGACAACCTCAGCCACGCCAAAGCCGTGGACCCGCTCCTCAAGGCGCTGCGCCCGCTTTTGGAATTTCCCGGCGTGTTTGTGCCGGGGTCGAATGACTACTTCGCACCGTCGTTCAAAAATCCGGCGTCGTACTTGCTGGGGCCGTCGAAGTCCACGCCGAAGCCGGCGGAACTTGACTGGCCTCGGCTGCGCTCCGGGTTTGGCATGCGCGGCTGGGTGGACCTCACCAACCGGCACCAGTCCGTGGTGCTGAAGGGGATCCGCTTCGACTTTTCCGGGGTGGACGATCCGCACCTGAACCGGGAACGCTATGCGGGCTGGCCCCGCGGCACCCGGAACCAGGACAACGATCCGCACCTCCGCATGGCTGTCACCCACGCCCCGTACCAGCGGGTTCTGGACCATTTCACCAGGGACGGCGCAGACCTGCTGCTCGCCGGCCACACCCACGGCGGCCAGCTCTGCGTTCCCGGCTACGGAGCGCTCGTGGCCAACTGCGACCTCCCCACGTGGCGGGCCAAGGGCCTCAACGACTGGGAAAGCGAAGGACGTACGACGCCGGTGAACGTCTCGGGCGGCATCGGCACCTCACGTTTCGCCCCCGTCCGCATCGCGTGCAAGCCTGAAGCCGTGCTGCTGACGCTGACGTCCCGCGACTAACCCCGTTGCCCTATCACTTATAGCTCTTATCCGAGGTGGTGTCGACGACATAAGTTATAGGGCAAGTAGGAAGTGTACTGTGTGAATCGGCTCACGCCGTGGCATAGGGTAGTTGCTACGGGAAACTACGTTCGATTTAAAGCTTGAGAAGCGGGCATGGCCAAGCAGACCTCATTTTTCAGATCCATCAGACGTCTCTACCCCCATGTCAGGCCGATCATTCCCCGGCTGGTACTGGGACTCCTCAGCGCCCTGCTGGCCAGCCTCGTGGCTCTGACCATCCCTCAGGTGCTCCGGGTTCTCGTCAACGAGTCACTGAAACCCGGCGGTGCGACGGACGCGGTCTGGACGGCCGCCGTCGTGATCCTGGTCCTTGGCATTGCCGAGGCGGTCCTGATAGCCCTGCGCCGGCAGTTCGTGATCAACCCGGCCACCACCGTGGAAACCCGGATGCGCGTCTCGCTCTACAGGCACCTCCAGGACCTGACTGTCTCGTTCCATGACCGCTGGGGCTCCGGCCAGCTGCTCTCCCGCGCCATGACGGACCTGAACTTCCTGCGCCGCTGGATGGCGTTCGGCGCCATCATGCTGGTGGTCACCACCCTGACGGTGGTCATCGGCATTGTGGTGATGTTCTCCATGAGCTGGCAGCTGGCCCTGATCTTTATGGCCGCTGCGGTGCCCATCATGGCCTACGGATTCCGTTTCCGGACCCGCTTCAGCAAAGTGGCGCGCCGCAGCCAGGACCAGGCCGGCGACCTCGCCACCACCGTGGAGGAATCCGTCCACGGCATCCGCGTGCTGAAAGCCTTCGGCCGCAGCCGCGAGGCACTGGAAAGCTTCAATGAACAGGCGGAGGAACTCCGCCAGACCGAGATCGCCAAGGCGAAACACCAGGCGACCTTCACGATGGTGGTCACGCTGCTCCCGGAGCTCGCCCTGGGCACCGGACTGGTGGTGGGCGTGATGCTCAGTGCCAGCGGCCAGCTGAGCATCGGCGTTTTGGTGGCCTTCTTTGCCACGGCGGCGGTCATCGCCACGCCAGTGGAATTCTCCGGCATGCTGCTGGCCATGGCACTGACCGCCAAGACCGCGGTCGACCGCCATTACGAGGTGATGGACTCGGTCAATACCATTACCAGTCCCCCGGCCCCGAGCAGGCCGTCGCAGCTGAAAGGGGCATTGCGCTTCGACAACGCCACCTTCGCATTTGAGGACGCCCCGGACAAGCCCATCCTGAAGGACATCAACCTGGAGGTCCTGCCGGGCGAAACCATGGCGCTTGTGGGCATTACCGGGAGCGGCAAGAGTGCGCTGATCCAGCTGGTCCCGCGGCTGTTCGACGTCACGGCCGGTGCCATCACCATCGACGGCGTGGACCTGCGCGGGTTCGACGTCGACGAGCTCCGGCGCGTGGTGGGCGTCGCGTTCGAAGACACCACGCTGTTCTCCAACTCGGTCAGGGACAACGTGCTCCTCGGAGCGCCGGAGCGGACCGAGGCTGCCCTGGACGAAGCACTGGACGTGGCGCAGGCACACTTTGCGTACTCGCTGCCGGAGGGGGTGGACACGCTCATCGGCGAGGAAGGCCTGAGCCTGTCCGGCGGGCAGCGCCAGCGCATCGCCCTGGCCCGGGCCATCGCGGCCAGGCCCAGGGTCCTGGTGCTGGATGACCCCCTGTCTGCCCTCGACGTGCACACGGAGGAGCTGGTGGAAAACCGGCTCCGGGAGGTCCTGAACGACACCACCACGCTGATCGTCGCGCACCGCCCGTCCACGGTGGCTCTCGCCGACCGCGTGGCGCTGCTCGAAGACGGCCGGATCGCCGCCGTCGGAACCCATACCGACCTGCTGGCGCACAACCCCCATTACCGCTACGTCATCGCCAGCCTCGACCAGGAACCCCGGGACCTGGATTCGGAACTGTCGGACCTTGAAGAAGAGGCCGATGCCGTGGCAGAGGAAATCACCCGATGAGCAACGCAACCTTCGGCACGGCCAACGAGGATAACGCCCACCTCAGCAAGGCGGACAGCAAAACCGTACGACGGCGGTCGCTCGCCTTGCTTGCCAGGCTGATCCGTCCGGTTCGGCTCAGGTTCTGGCTGACCATCACCATGGTGGTCCTCTCGCAGGCCGCCCGGGTGGCGGGGCCGGCGCTCATCGCCTTCGGCATCGACCATGCGCTGCCCGCACTGCAGGGCGGCGACAACTTTCCGCTGGTGCTTACCGGCGTCGCCTACCTCCTCGCGGCGATCGCGACGGCGGGACTCACCGCCCTCTACGTCACCTCCACCGCGCGGCTCAGCCAAGCCATGCTTCTGGACCTTCGCGTCCGGGTCTTCCGGCACACCCAGCGCCTCAGCCTGGAATTCCACGAGAAGTACACCTCAGGCCGGATCATCGCCCGGCAGACCTCGGACCTGGAAGCCCTTCGCGAACTCCTCGACTCCGGCGTCAGCTCACTGGCCTCCGGCCTGCTGTTTATGGTCTTCACAGTTATTACCGTTTTTGTCCTCGACTGGCGGAGCGGGCTGATTGTCCTGGCCGCGGGCGTGCCCATGTACTTCCTGGCGCGCTGGTACCAGAAGCACTCCCAGATTGCGTTCCGGGAGTCACGGGTCGTCTCTGCGCGGCTCATTGTGCACTTTGTGGAGACGATGACCGGGATCCGCGCGGTGAAGGCCTTCCGCAAGGAGCAGGAGAACGCTGAGCGCTTCGGCGAGCTCTCCGAGGACTACCGGCACGTCACCGTTCGCTCCATCAACCTGAACGGCATCTTCCAGCCGGGCCTGGTGCTGATCGGGAACGTCTGCATGGCCGTGGTGCTGCTGTTAGGCGGGTTCCGGGCGCTGGGCGGCGACCTGGCGGTTGGCGTGCTGCTGGCGCTGATCCTGTCCACGAAGCGCTTCTTCCAGCCCGTGGACCAGATGGCCATGTTCTACAACTCCTTCCAGAGTGCCCAGGCCGCCCTGGAGAAGGTATCCGGCCTCCTGCAGGAGGTCCCCACGGTCCGCCCGCCCAAAAATGCCGTGGCGCTGCCAAACGCCCGCGGAACCGTCGATTTCAAGGGTGTGGAGTTCCGGTACGGCGACGGTCCGGTGGTCATCACCACGATGGACCTGCACATCCCCGCCGGCCAGACCGTGGCGCTGGTGGGCCAGACCGGTGCCGGCAAATCCACGCTGGCGAAGCTGATCGCCCGCTTCTACGATGTCTCCGCCGGTTCCCTGACCCTGGACGGCGTAGACCTCCGCAGCCTCAGCAGCACCGACCTGCGGCGGAATATCGTGATGGTCACCCAGGAGGCGTTCCTGTTCAGCGGCTCGGTAGCGGACAACATCGCATTGGGCCGGCCCGAGGCTTCGCGGGCCGAGGTTGAGGAAGCGGCCCGGGCCGTCGGCGCCCACGGGTTCATCACCGAACTCCCCGAAGGCTACGACACCGACGTCAACAAGCGCGGCGGCCGCGTCTCCTCCGGGCAGCGGCAGCTGATCAGCTTCGCGCGGGCGTTCCTGGCCCGGCCCGCGGTGCTGATCCTGGACGAGGCCACGTCTTCGCTGGACATCCCCTCCGAGCGCCTGGTGCAGAGCGGCCTGGCCCGGCTCCTGCATGGAACGTCCGACGGCGGGACTTCGCCAGATGCCCCGGGTTCCGTGGGTGGCGCGGGTTCAGCCCGCAATGCTGCGGATGCCCCGGATTCCGTCGACTATGCGCACGGCAGCGCCGCCGCAGGCGTCGGCCGGACGGCGCTGATCATCGCGCACCGGCTCTCCACGGTGGAAACGGCGGACCGGGTGTTGGTGGTCCACGACGGCCGCATCGTTGAGGACGGCACCCCGGCCGAACTCATTGGTGGCGGGGGAAGGTTCGCTGACCTCCATGGTGCCTGGAAAGAATCCCTGGTCTAGGGCTGTGACGTAGGGAACAGGTGGGGACTGCCGGCCGATTTCGCATCCGGACCAAGCATCCGCTATTCTTGTAAAGTTGCTTTTGCAGCGGATCGGGATGTGGCGCAGCTTGGTAGCGCGCGTCGTTCGGGACGACGAGGTCGCAGGTTCAAATCCTGTCATCCCGACCAAATCAAGAAGAGGGTCTCCCCAGGGAGGCCCTCTTTTTGTATCTCATGACTTATTCGCCGGGCATAGAAATAGCCCCGAAGCATGGAGACCACACTTCGGGGCTACCGCCTCCTGAGAGGATTTCTTACACCGGGTTGGGCCAGTTACCGCTGAGCGTGGTGTAAGTGGTGTCGGTACTCTTTTTGCCCTTCTCGACCTTCACCTTTTCGGACACGGGATTCGGCCAGTTACCGCTGGCAACCGCTGCACCCCTGCTGTCTGAAATGGAACCTGCGGACAGGACGGCTGGGGCCGCCGCGGAGAATGCCAGTGCGCCGGCTAGGACGGCGGCTGCCGCTATCTTCTTGAACATGTGAGTTCCTCAATGCGAGTCGGATTCGTTACAAAGTCAGCACGTCCTTGTTGACACTTATTGTAAAATGGATCCCACAGGGCGTGTCAAGCTTTGCGTACAAAGACGGCCCGGAATAAGGAGGAATCCCGTGGGTAACGGATTCGGGGAAAAGCTTCGAGCCGAGCGACTCGAGCGCGGGCTGACACAAGCCGAACTCGGCAAGAACCTCTATTCCCCCAGCTACATTTCGCTCCTTGAGACCGGCCGCCGCGAACCTACCGCCGAAGTAATCGATGAACTCGCCCGTCGGTTGGAACTGGCACCCAAGGCCTTGGAGGCGTGGAGCCAACCCATCTCGGTCAGCGACGCTGAATATGTGCTCGCCGGGCTCTACGCCCGGCAAGCCTGGGACCTTCGCGATTACGAGCTTGCCGCGAGCCATGCCGCCACGGCAGCAAGTATTGCCCTTGAAGGGAAGAACACCAGCGCCTGGTGGAATATGACCTACATGCAGGCCGAATGCCTGGTGCGGCACGGTGATCTGCTCGAGTGCCAGGCCATCACTGAGCGCCTCATTGAGCATCCGATGGCCAGGGAGTCCGTGGGGCTCGGCGTGCGTGCCCGCCAAATGCTTGCAGCTGTCCTGCAGCGGCAGGGCCAGCTGTCTGCCGCTGTCGACCAGGCAATGGAAGCCACGAAGCTGTCCGAGGAGCTGCCTCAAAGTTCCGTAGTTGTGATTGGCACCTTACGCGTCCTCATCGGCGCCCTCGCAGAAAGCGGTCGGCTAGACGAATCGTGGAAGTACTGCCAGCTGCTCGTGGCCCAGGTGGATGAAAATACGATGCCCCAGCTTGCGGGTGAGGTGGCCTGGGTAGTGGGAAATGTGGCCTTCATGCGGCATGACTACGCCGAAGGAGTCAGGGAACACGAGCGGGCGGCGAAACTTCTTTCCCCCGCCAATGACATTGAACTGTGGGCCCGGTTCAACAAAGCGTCTGCCGCCGTCCGGCTGCAGGCCGGCATCGTAGAGCCTGAGACGCTGGCCTCGATTGAACGGGCCGAGCTTGCTTTTTCCATCGTCTACGAGATGAAGAGCGATGAGCTCGAAGTCGCCTTCATCCGCGCCCGCTGGCTGTACCTCACCGGCGACATCGTGGCTGCCATAGAGAAACTTCGCAAAATCCATGCGGAACGCGAGGCCTTGGCCAAGCACACCGCCGGCGAGGTTGCGCTCCTATTGGGAAAGTCCCTCAAGGCCGCTGGCGAGTCCGAGGAAGCGATCGTCTACCTGAAGGAAGCACAAAAGGCCTTCAGCTCCGCCGGAGCCCAAGATCTCGTCCAGCAGGCGTTGGACGCAATCCTGGAAATCAACCTGGCCCAGCAGCGGGCCGCCGCAGCAGCAGCAAAAAACTCCAAGGCCAGCTAACGCCGGAAGCGGTTAGGCGAACGCCCGGCCGGTCAGTTTCTCGTACGCCTCGATGTACCTGCTGCGGGTGCGGGCCACAACGTCCTCGGGCAGCGCCGGCGGTGGCACATCTGAGGAACGGTCCCAGCCCGATTCAGCCGAGGTCAGCCAGTCGCGCACGTACTGCTTGTCGTAGGACGGCTGCGCCTGCCCGGCTTGGTAGGTGGCCGCATCCCAGAAACGGGACGAATCCGGGGTGAGGACCTCGTCGCCCAGAGTGATTGCACCGGCCACGGTATCGTAGCCGAACTCCACCTTGGTATCGGCCAGGATGATGCCGCGTTCGCGGGCGACCTTCTCGGCAGCGGCATAGATCTTCAGGGTCAGTTCGCTGAGGCGTCCTGCGATGTCGTCCCCCACCATCGCTGCAACGTCGTCGTAGGTGATGTTCTCATCGTGTTCACCCACCTCGGCCTTGGCGGACGGCGTGAAGATGGCCTGCTCCAGCCGGGATCCGTCCACGAGGCCTTCGGGCAGCGGAATCTCGCAGACCGTCCCGGCGGCGATGTACTCCAGCAGCCCGGATCCGGTGAGGTAGCCGCGGGCGATGCATTCGACGGGGAACATGTCCAGCTTCTTGCAGATCATCGCACGGCCTTCAACAGCCGCGGGAACTCCGCCTTCCACGGTGGATGCGAGCACGTGGTGCACGACGTCCAGCTGGTCGAACCACCACAGGCTCAGCTGGGTCAGGATCCGGCCTTTGTCCGGGATCTCGCTCGCCAGGACATGGTCGTAGGCGCTGATGCGGTCGCTGGCAACCACCAGGACACAGTCCTGGCCCACCTGTTCCCGGATGGTGTCATCCGCCGGTTCGTACAGGTCTCGGACCTTGCCGGAATAGACGTGCGTCCAGCCGGGCAGCTCAAGGGTTGCCGTGCTTAGGCCGCGCTGCTTTTCTGGTTCCTGAGCGGGATTCGCGGTCATGTTATGCCTTCGCTTTCGTGACAGGCAGCGCTCCGGTTGCGTTGGACACAACCTTGATCTCGCCACGGGTCGCCTTGCGTCCAATGTCCGTCCGGAACTGGGAGCCGTCCAGCTGAACCAGCTCCACGCCGTCGTACGCGCGTTCCCGCGCCTCCACCAGGTCACTGCCGAGGGCTACCACGGCGAGCACGCGGCCACCGGCGGAAATCACTTTACCGTTCTCGTCCAGCGCCGTGCCGGCGTGGATCACATGCACACCCTCGAGTGCATCCACTTTCTTGAGTCCCCGGATACGGTCTCCGGTGCGCGGAGTGTCGGGGTAGTTTTCGGACGCGACGACGACGGCGACTGCAGTCTCCTTGGACCAGCGCAGCTCGTCTGCCTTGTCCAGTTCGCCCTTGGCGGCTGCCAGCAGCAGCGCACCGAGCGGGGTCTTGAGCCTGGCCAGCACGGCCTGGGTCTCGGGGTCGCCGAAGCGGACGTTGAACTCGATGACGCGCGTGCCGCGGGACGTCAGGGCCAGGCCAACAAAAAGAACGCCCACGAACGGGGTGCCGCGGTGGGCCATTTCGTTCACGGTGGGCTGGGCCACGCGGTCGATGACTTCCTGGACCAGCCCGGCCGGGGCCCATTCAAGCGGGGTGTACGCGCCCATCCCGCCGGTGTTGGGGCCTTCGTCATTATCAAAGATGCGTTTGAAGTCCTGGGCCGGAGACAGCGCCACGGTGTTGCGGCCGTCGCAGAGGACAAACACGGAAACTTCCGGGCCGTCCAGGAATTCCTCGATCACCACGGTGCCGCCGGCGTCAAAGCACGTCTGGGCGTGGGCCAGGGCTTCGTCGCGGCTCTTGGTGACCACCACGCCCTTTCCGGCGGCCAGTCCGTCGTCCTTCACCACGTAGGGTACGCCGAAGGTGTCCAGGGCTGAGGCGGCTTCCTCGGCGTTGGTGGCCACCAGGGCCATGGCCGTGGGAACGTCCGCCGCGGCCATAACCTCCTTGGCGAATGCCTTGGAGGCCTCCAGCTGGGCGGCTGCCTTGCTGGGTCCGAAGACTGGAATGCCGGCTTCGCGGACGGCGTCGGACACGCCGGCAGCAAGCGGCGCCTCGGGGCCGACCACAACGAGGTCCACGCCGAGCTTGGCAGCGAGGGCCGCGACGGCGTCGGGATCATTCCCGTCAATGTTGTGGGTGGGGACCAGCTTGCTGATGCCGGCGTTGCCGGGAGCAGCATGAACCTCGGAGACGTTGGGGTCGGCGAGCAGGGAGCGGACAATGGCGTGTTCGCGGCCTCCAGGGCCAATGACGAGTACCTTCACAGTCCCCAAGGGTACTTTGTGCACCCTGCCCTTTCCTAAGGGGTGTGTTCCAAAGCTGTGTCCCCGCACAACCATCCCTGTTGCCGTCCGCAACGAATCCACACCATGAAGAAGCTCCTGAACTGGCTCAAAGAACCCGCTGCCCTGGCCGCCCTGGCAGGCGTGGCTGCCGCCGCCGTCGTGCTCTCCGTGGCTGAACTGATCGGCGCGTTCTTTACGGCGCGGGCCACCCCGGTCATTGCCCTGGGCTCCACGTTCATCGACTTCACCCCGCTGTGGATGAAGAACTTTGCCGTCGAAACGTTCGGCACCAATGACAAAGCCGCCCTGTTCGCGGGGATGGGCCTGACCATCCTCGTGCTGGCCGGCGTCCTGGGCCTGGCGGCCTACCGCAAATGGGCCCTCGGTGTGGCCGGGGTGCTGCTGATGGGCGCCGTGATTGTGGCCAGCGTTGTGACGCGGGCCAGCGTGAAACCACTCGATGCCCTCCCCACCGTCCTGGGCACGGTAGCCGGCCTGGTAGTGCTGAGGCTGCTGATTGCCCCACTCTGGCGGCTAAAGTCCTGGCCGGAAGCACCTGCGGACACGGGGGCCGAGGAGCCTGGGCGGCCCGCCGGCAGCCGCCGCCGTTTCTTCGCCGCCACGACCGCCACACTGGTGGGGGCGGGGATTGCAGCCACCGGTGGACGCCTGCTCAGTTCTGCGCGCAGCAGCATCGCCAAGGCCCGCGAGTCCCTGCAGCTGCCCACGCCGGCCAAGGCTGCCGCAGCTGTGCCTGCCGGCGTCCAGTCCCCGACAGCAGGCGTCACCCCGTGGCTGACGCCCAATGGCGAGTTCTACCGGATCGACACAGCCCTCAGCGTGCCCGAAATCAATGCCGCGGACTGGGAACTCCGTGTCCACGGCATGGTGGAACAGGAAGTCCGGCTTACCTTCCAGGACCTGCTCGACGCTGAACTCATCGAATCGCACGTGACCCTTACCTGTGTCTCCAATCCCGTGGGCGGAAACCTGGCCGGCAATGCAAAATGGCTGGGATTCCCCCTCCGCGAGGTCCTCAAACGGGCCCGGCCACAGGACGGAGCGGACATGGTGCTGTCGACGTCGATCGATGGCTTCAGTGCCTCCACGCCGTTGGAAGTCCTGCTGGATGACCGCGACGCACTGCTGGCGATCGGTATGAACGGCGAGCCGCTGCCGCTGGAACACGGTTATCCGGTGCGCATGGTGGTGCCGGGGCTGTACGGTTTTGTCTCCGCCACCAAGTGGGTGGTGGACCTGGAAGTGACACGGTTCGCCGACAACAAGGCCTACTGGACGCAGCGTGGCTGGTCGGAGCGCGGGCCCATCAAGACCATGGCCCGGGTAGAGATCCCGAAATCCTTCGCCAAAGTGCAGGCCGGCCGCGTAGCGATCGGCGGGACAGCGTGGGCGCAGACCCGCGGCATCACCAAAGTGGAGGTCCAGATCGACAACAACCCTTGGGCCGAGGCTGTGCTGTCCAACGAGGCGTCCCTTATCACCTGGCGCCAGTGGTCTTTCGACTGGGAGGCCACACCCGGGCCGCACTACATCAAGGTCCGCGCAACGGACGGGACCGGCGCGGTACAAACCGACCAGCGGGCCGATCCAGTGCCCGACGGCGCGTCCGGCTGGCAGTCTGTCATGGTCACTGTGGAGTAGCCGGGCCTTCCCGGGACAATCCCCGGGCTGTCCCTCCAGGGGCCCTAGACTGGCAGGATGCCGCACAACCCGCATGCCACGTTCACCGTGGACTCCGCCGTCGAACTCGCCGTTATTGAACGCAGCGGCTTCGTGGAGTCCCGACACATCGGCTCCGCCGTCGTTCTTTCCGCCGACGGCAGCGTAGTCACAGAACTGGGTGACGTCAGAACTCCGATCTACGCCCGCTCCTCGCTCAAACCGCTGCAGGCGCTGGCGTCCATGCAGTCCGGGGTCCCGCTGCGCGGCGCGCAGGTGGCACTGGCCTGCGGCAGCCACGTGGGCTCCCTGGACCACATGGATGTGGTTGAGGGAATGCTCAAGGCCGCCGGTGTGAAGGAAGAACAGCTGCAGTGCCCCGCTGCCTGGCCCCAGGACGAGACGGCCCGGAACTGGATGCTGCGCTCCGATCGCGGCCGGTCCAAACTCGCTTTCAATTGCTCCGGGAAGCACGCTGCTTTCCTGTGGGCCTGCACGGAAAACGGCTGGGATACCCACAGCTACCTCGAGCCGAACCATCCGCTGCAGCAGCGCGTCCGCAGCGTAATCGAAGAATACAGCGGCGAACAGATCGCGCACCTGGGCATTGACGGATGCGGGGCCCCGGTTGCCGCCATTTCGCTGACCGGACTGGCCCGCGCCTATTCGCTGCTGGCCAAGGCGCCGGGAGACAAGAACTCCAACGCCCGCGCCGCCACCGTTACCACGTCCATGCTCGACTACCCGTGGGCGGTCCAGGGCCGCGGCGAGGCCAACACCGTGGTGATGGACGAGCTGGGCATCATTGCCAAGATCGGCGCCGAGGGCGTCCTGGCCATGGCCACACCCCAGGGTGTCTCGGTGGCCCTCAAAATGCTGGACGGGAACCTGAGGGCCACCTCCCTGGTGGGCCTGACGCTCCTCGCAGCCGCCGGCGCGGTGGATATTCCGGGAGTGTCCAGCGTCCTGGAAAAAGTCGTAGCCCCCGTAATGGGCGGCGGCCATCCAGTGGGCAAGATCCGCCTGGGCACTGCCGTGTCCGCACTGCTCGACTGATGGCTGTTGCGCGCCGACGGATCGGCATTGAAGAAGGCACCGCGGCACTGGCCGCGTGGCAGGAGGCTGCCGCGTCGCCGTCGGACGCTCCGCCCCCCCGCAGTCTCACCGCCACAGCCGTGCGCTACTCGCTGGAGGAGGTGACCGCGCGGGCGCCGGGCAATTCGGTGGAGGTGCGGGTGCCGCCGTTCGGCGTCACCCAGTGCGTGGAGGGGCCGCGGCACACCCGAGGCACCCCGCCGAACGTGATCGAGTGCGACGCCGCCACCTGGCTGGGGATGGTGACCGGCCAGTTGACGTGGGCGGACGCAGTAGCTGCGCACCGGGTGGCAGCGTCCGGACTGCGCGCGGACCTGTCAGCCCTCCTGCCGCTATAACCTCCCTCCCCTTCCCGAGTTTTTGTCCACTTATTGGTCCTTCCGGACGGTATTTAGCGAGTTATATGCCCAAAAACTCCTAACGCTGCCAGCCCTGTTTCCGGAGTGCCTGCTTCACCCGGGATACCACCCAGCCGGAGCCATGGTCCATGTCGATTTTGTTGATCTTCACCTGCCGCCACCCCGCGTCGGTAACCCGCTGATCGCGGTAGGCGTCCAAGGCCTGCTGGTCTGGCGTCAGATGATGCAGGCCCTCGTATTCAATACAAGTCCGGAACCGGGCGTTGCCAAGATCGGTCCACACTGGCCGGCCCAGGACGTCGTCAACGGGAAAGTTCGGCAGGAACTCAGGGAGCCCGGCGTCGTCCAGCATCAGGCGCAGAACGGTTTCCGGGGGTGAGTCAACGCCGACACGCAGGGATTCGAGCGCGATCCGGGCCTTGCGCACACCGTGAATGCCGTTCGCCTTTTCCACGAACGTCCGGAGCACGGGCAAAGGAACCATCGCCACTTTTGGCGAGCCGAAAGTCCTAGCGTGCTCGCTGACAATCGCGTCGCCGGCCACAATGAGATCCTCCAGTGGTAGGACCGACCCCAGATCCACCCACGTCCGGGCAGGCGAAGTCACCCGAAGCCCGTCGACGCTGATGACGTCGCCGTCGCGGATCCGGAGCCGATGCCCGGCAACGCCCCTCCGCCGGGGCAGCGTCGCGGCATTTCGGCGCGAAAGGTGCAGGAAGCGGCCGGGCTCCCGGAAGTGGGGGCCGCTTTTCTTACCCCAGGGAACAGGTTCGACGACGGCGGTCACCGGGCCGCCGTCGTCGGGCCTGAACTGGCCCCATGGCGGCAGTGGAACGCCGAGAACCTCTGCTGCCGTCAGCAGACTGGCGAACGTGTCCTCATCCAGCTGGGTGTGGGACCTGACCAGCTCTTGGAGGGTGTGGTCCCCTGACCTTGGCACTCTAATTCCGCGGCTTGGCCGGTGAAGGTCGTCTTTGAGCAGCCGAATCGCGGGAATACCCGCCGAGGCGGCCTCGGCGAGGGTGAATGGCCGCGCGCCGATCTCTTCCGGGAGGGGCGTCAATCTGCTCATGTTCAATTGAGGCACGACCCGCCGGCCCACAGAGAGTTATCCACAGGACGACTTCCCCGCCCCGGAGTTTTTGTCCAGATAATGCGCGTAACAGGCGAGATTTTGGGCATTATCTGGACAAAAACTCGGAGAGAGAGACGGGTCTGGGTGGGTAGGGAAAGGAGGTGAGTGGGGAAGGACGTGGGAAGGACGTGGGGGTGGGCGAGGAGCCTCGGGGGGAGGGGTGGGCCGTGGTCAGGCCGGCAGCGCTAGCAGTTTGCCGATGGCACTTGCCTGCAGGTTATCGAGCAGATCCCGGGGGCCGGCGTAGACCTCTCCGGCGCCCGCTTCAAGAAGTTCAGCGGCGCTCCTGCCGCCGCAGGTGACGCCGATGGCGGGCATCCCCAGCGCGGCGGCGGCTTTCATATCCCACACCGCATCCCCCACAAACACCGCGCCGGCAGCCGGAACGCGGACCGCTTCCAGAGCTGCCACCAGGATGTCTGGGGCGGGCTTGCTTTCTTGGGCATCGTTGGAGCTGGTAGCCGCATGGATAAGGGCATCCGCTGCGAGCGCCTTGCGGTTGGCAGCCAAGTCCTCCCGGCGCGCGGACGATGCCAGGGCGACGGCGAGTCCGCCGGCGTGGCACTGGGCAAGCAGGTCCTTGGCGCCGTCGAACGCGCGCAGCGACGGCCAGCTCATGGCGAAAATCGCCGCATGGCTGGCCAGGATGGCGGCGTCGGCATCACGGTCCCGGCCTGCCGGAAGGAGGGCATCCACCAACCGGTCGCCACCCATTCCGACGCACCAGTGGATGGCTGCCATGGGGACGTCGTGCTGGTGCTGGCGGAATGCCTGCCACCACGCCAGCGTGTGGACGTAGGCGGAGTCCACCAGCGTCCCATCAACGTCAAAAAGGACGGCTCCCCGCCACCACGTGGCGGGGCCATGACTCTGCGGGGCCATCACCGGACTGCCGCGCGCTTGGTCTTGGACGCCTTCCTGCTGTGTGGCACGGTCCGCTCCCTGTCCTTCGGCGCGGACGCCGGACGGGTCCGATCGGGGATGACTGCCCCAGCGCCGTCGCTGCTGCAGTCCCTGATCAGCCCCGTACCGGCAATCTCGCGGGCCATTGCAATGCCGGCCACGGCGGCCCGTTTGGATGGAAAAGTCACCGAGATGGCGATCAGGCTCCCTGCGCCGTCCAGCATCCTCACCCGGTAGCCGCCGTCAGGCGCATCAACCAGCTCAAAATGTCCGGCCATTAGTACCACCCCTCGTTCTCTCGCGGGAAGATGCTTTCTGGAAGCACTCCACAAATATTAGTAAGTGTACTTAGCTCTTTAGCGTAGTTTAAGAGCCAAGCACCCCAAGGCCTCACTGTCCTACCCTCTCTGACTCCGCTCCCGCTTCCGGCGGAATCGGGAGATCACTCCGGCGCACCATCTCCTGATGCAGCGCGAGGGCGCTTGTCACAAGCGCGAAGTGGCTGAAAGCCTGCGGTGTGTTGCCCAGCTGCCGTTTGGCCCCCACCGCCCATTCCTCGCTGAGCAGCCCCACGTCGTTGCGGAGCTCGAGCAGCCGTTCAAAGAGTTCCGTGGCCTCGTCGGCGCGGCCCGCCCCCAGAAGCGCCTCAACCAGCCAAAAGGAGCAGGCCAGGAACACCCCTTCGTCCCCCGGCAGGCCGTCGTCGCTGTCTGCGGGACGGTAGCGCAGCACAAACCCGTCTTCCGTGAGCTCGCGCTGGATGGCGTCGATGGTCCCCACCACCCGTGCATCATCCGGCGGCAGGAAACCTACCCGCGGGATCAGCAGCAGGCTGGCGTCAAGCTCCGGCCTGCCATACGACTGCACGAACGTGTTGCGCACCGGATCAAAGCCGTTGGCCATCACCTCCTCGCGGATAGTGTCGCGGAGGGCCTCCCACCGTTCCACAGGTCCAGGCAGGCCGAAATCACGGACGCCTTTGACCATCCTGTCGGCGGCCACCCAGGCCATGACTTTGGAATGCGTGAAGTGGCGCCGCGGGCCGCGCATTTCCCAGAGCCCGTTGTCCGGCTGGTCCCAGATGGTTTCCAAATGCTGCATCAGGGCCACCTGCACATCCCAGGATTCGTCGGTGTGCTTTAGCAAGGAATTCCGGGTCAGGGACAGGCAATCGAGCACCTCGCCCCAGACGTCGAGCTGAAACTGCTCGGCCGCTCCGTTCCCGATCCGCACCGGCTTCGAATTCTCGTATCCGGCCAGCCAGGGGAGCTCCATTTCGGGCATCCTGCGTTCGCCGTGGATCCCGTACATGATTTGCAAATCGGCCGGATCGCCGGCCACTGCCCGGAGCAGCCAGTCACGCCACGCCGCCGCCTCCGCCGTGTAGCCGGCAGCCAGCAGCGCCTGCAGCGTCAGCGTGGCGTCCCGCAGCCAGCAGTACCGGTAATCCCAGTTGCGGGGACCGCCGAGCTGTTCGGGGAGGGAGGTGGTCACCGCCGCGACGATGCCGCCGGTGGGCGCGTAGGTCAAGGCTTTGAGGGTCACCAGCGAACGGACCACGGCGTCCTGATACTTGCCCTTGACTGTGCACTGCGAAGACCAGCCGCGCCAGTAGGCCAGGGTTGTGCCCAGCACGTGCTCGGCGTCAACGGTGTGCGGGCGGGGAACGTGGCTGGGCGCCCACGTAAGGACAAAGGGCACACGCTCCCCCGCCGTGACCGTGAAGTCACTGACGGAGTGCATCTTCTCCCCGTGGACGGGCGCCGTGGTGACGAAGTAGGCCGCGTCCGGGCCTGCGATCGCGTGCAGGCCCCGCTTGTCCCTCCGAACCCAGGGAACAATGTGGCCGTAGTCGAACCGCATGGCAAGCTCGCTGTGCATCTTGACGCTTCCGGACACGCCCTCGACAATCCGCACGATGTCTGCCACCTCATCGCGTGGCGGCATAAAGTCGATCACCCTCACGGTGCCGTCCGGGGTGTCCCATTCCGTTTCAAGGACCAGCGTGCCGTCCCGGTATCCCCGCCTGGTGCAGGAGCCGCCGCCCTCGGGAGCGAGCAGCCAGCGGCCGGCGTCGGGTGTATCCACGAGCGCGCTGAAACATGCGGGGGAATCGAAACGGGGCAGGCAAAGCCAGTCGATGGAGCCCTCCGTGCTGACCAAAGCGCCGGTATGAAGGTCGCCAACAACTGCATAATCCTCGATGCGCGCCATTACATTACCCTGCCACAAGGACACCTCCCACAGGGGAAAAACGGGAGAAACGGGAGAAACACGGTAAGTTCCGGTGGTCAGGCACAGCGGGTAGCCTGAAGGAGCAGCGAGTCCCGCGAGAGCTGGAGGCATCATGACTGACGCGCTTCGCACAGACCGCAAGCCCGCGGAAGCCTGCTGATGGCGATTCACATTGGCACCTCCGGCTGGAGCTACGACCACTGGGAGGGTGTGCTGTACCTGCCGGGCCTCCCTGCCCGGGACAGGCTCCAGCACTATGTTTCCCGGTTCAGCACGGTTGAGCTGAACGCCAGCTTCTACCGCTGGCCGCGGGATACGTCCTTCGCCAGTTGGCGGCGCAGGCTGCCGGACGGCTTCGCAATGTCGGTCAAGGCTCCCCGCGGCCTGACGCACGGCAAAAAACTCTACGCGCCCGAAGTTTGGCTGGAACGGATTGCACGGTGCTGGCACGAACTCGGCGACAAACGGGCCGTCCTGCTGGTCCAGCTCCGCCCGCAACTGGAGCGCGACGATGCCCGGCTGGATTACTTCCTAGCCGCGGTCCCGTGGTGGATCCGGGTGACCGTGGAGTTCCGGCACCCCAGCTGGGACCATCCGGACGTGTATGCCCTGCTGGAACGGCACGCCGCTGCCTACTGCATCATGAGCGGCGCCCACCTCCCCTGCATCCTGCGCGCCACCGCGCCCTTCGTCTATCTCCGGCTCCACGGCCCCGACCAGCAGCACCTCTACGGCGGTTCGTACTCCGATGCGGACCTGCAGTGGTGGGCGGACCGCATCAGGGAATGGTCGGCGTCGGGCCTGGACGTTTACGCCTATTTCAATAACGACGGCGGCGGGAACGCGGTGCGCAACGCCGAGACCCTCCGGTGGTTCCTTGGGTCGGGCTGACGTCACGCACGACGGCGGCACCGCCGCACGTGACCGGCGGGGCGGTGCGCTGTGGCAGAGTGGAGGCATGGACAGGGCTCCGCAGAACGCGCCACACAACACTCCGCACCCAGCACCGCTGTCCGGCACGCAGCTGTTCCGCCTGGCGCACCGGGTTTCCGACACCGTCAACGGCGTGCGGGTCCGGCTCGCCGGACGCTTGAATTTCGCGCCGCAGACCATCGCGTACCAAGGCTACGGATCATCCACGGGCTGGGTGCGCGTCCTTGGCCGGGTCCTGCTGACCAAAAAGCCCACCCCCGGCAGCAGGGCCGAAAACGCAGCCCTCAACGGCACCCAGAACGTCCGCGGCTGGCGGGCCTTCACCAGCGTTCCCGTGGCGCACACCGGGGTGGAAATAACCATCGGCGGAGTCACCACCCGGGTCAACGCAGACCGTGGCGGGCTGATCGACACGGTGGTGGACGTGGCACTCGCCCCCGGCTGGCACACTGCCGTCCTGCGGGCCGACGGGACCGAACCAGTGGAAACACTGATCCAGGTGATCGATGCCAACGCGAAGTTCGGCATCGTGTCCGATATCGACGACACCGTGATGGTGACTGCCTTGCCGAGGCCGTTCCTGGCGCTGTGGAACACGTTTGTGCTCAGCGAGCGGGCACGGATGGCCACCCCAGGGATGGCCGTCCTGTTGGACCGCCTCACCATCGAACATCCCGATGCGCCGGTCATCTACCTGTCCACCGGTCCGTGGAACGCCGCCCCCACGCTGAAGCGGTTCCTGAGCCGGAATATGTACCCTTCCGGCGCACTTCTGCTCACGGACTGGGGCCTCACCCAGGACCGCTGGTTCCGCAGCGGGCAGGAGCACAAGCTCCGCAATCTGGAGCGCCTCGCCCAGGAATTCCCGGGCATGCGGTGGCTCCTGATCGGCGACAACGGCCAGCACGACGAGCAGATTTACTCCGGCTTCGCCCACGACCACGACGACAAGGTGGCCGCCATCGCCATCCGGCAACTCTCCGTCAGCGAGTCAGTGTTTGCCGGCGGGCACTCCGAGGACGGGGACCACACAACCTCGGTAGTGCCCTGGATCTACTCGACGGACGGCGCGGGAATGGCCAAACAGCTTAAGGCCATGGACCTGCTCTAGGCCCCCCACCCAGGCGGTGGCACCTCACGTCAGGCGGTGCGTCCAGCCTCAGGCGGAGGCATCCGCGGTGGTCACGCCGTCGTCGGGAACTTCTGCTGCCTCCGGTTCCCCGCTGGCGGCCTGCGCGACGGCGGCCCCCGCCGCCCCTGCGAGGTTCCGCTCCTCGATGAGCTCCTGAAACCAGAAATAGGACGCCTTCGGTGTCCGTTCCAGCGTCTCGAAATCGACATGCAGCAGGCCGAACGGCTGCTTGTAGCCCGCAGACCATTCGAAGTTGTCCAGCAGCGACCACACGTAATAGCCGCGCAGGTCTATCGCGTCTGCTTCGCCGCCAGGCGCCGTGGCCTTCAGCGCCGTCTCGATGTGGTCAGAAAGGTATTTCAGGCGCCGCTCGTCCGGGATGAAGGTGGTGTTGGTGGACTTGTCGCGGACGATAATGTCCTCAAAACTGGCTCCGCCTTCGGTGATGATCACCGGCGGCAGGCCGGGATACCGCGCGGCCATCTCCTTGAGCGCAACCGCCATGTATTCGGGCTTGACCGGCCAGCCGTAAGAGGTGATGTCGGCCTCGGGCCAGGTCTCCACGTGGAACGGGGTGGCACCGTTGCCCGCAGCACTCAGGTCGCTGCCCATGGCTTCCGCCATGCTTGCCGGCACGGCCCCCTCGCCTGGTCCCACCGCAACTTTGGTGGGCATGTAGTAGTTCAGGCCGTAGTAGTCCAGCGGCTGGGAAATGATCTCCATGTCCTCGTCCGGGTGCTCGAAGGAGCCGAAAAACTTCGCGGCCCGGATCAGGTCCGGGTACTTGCCAGTCAGGACCGGGTCAGCGTACAGCCGGTTCTGGGCAACGTCCATCAGTCCGGCGCTGATTTTGTCCAGGGGATTAATCGAGTTGGGGACCATCGGCGAGTACACGTTGGTCATCCCGATTTCGCCGGGGACCCCCGCCGCACGCAACGCCTGCATGGCCAGCCCGTGGCCCAGCAGTTGGTGGTGGACGGTGGGCAGGGCGTTGAGCATGAGCGCTTCGCCCGGCGAGTGCAGGCCGAGCGTGTAGCCGTTGGTGGTGACGGTGGCTGGCTCGTTGATGGTGCACCACCGCGCCACCCGGTCACCGTAGGCCGCAGCGGCGATCGCGGCGAACTCCCCCAGGCGGTAGGCGGTATCGCGGTTCATCCAGCCGCCGGCGTCGTCCAGCGCCAGCGGCGTATCCCAGTGGTACAGGGTGAGCATCGGGGAAATGCCGTTAGCCAGCAGCTCGTCAAGGAGCCTGTCATAGAAGGCCAGGCCAGCCGGGTTCACCGGGCCGCTCCCGTTGGGCTGGATCCGGGACCACGAGAGCGAGAACCGATAGGAATCCACGCCGAGCTGTTTCATCAAGGCCACGTCGCCGGGCATGCGGTGATAGTGGTCGCAGGCAACGGCTGGGCTGTGGTTGTCCACAATGGCGCCGTCCCTGGCGGAAAACACATCCCAGCCAGCCGGGCCGCGGCCGTCTTCAGTGAGCGCGCCTTCAATCTGGAACGCGGCGGTGGCCACCCCCAGGGTGAAGTCCGCAGGGATGAGGGCTGCCAGGTCTTTGGCGGAAATATGCATGCTGTCAGCCCTTAATGATGGCGGAAACTGGAACGGGTAAGAATCAGAATGGCACACGCCGGGCGTGGCTGGCCAACGCGGCTGCTAGGGTCTGGGAATGGATGAAAAACTGGGGAAGTTCATCGACGATTTTGGCGCACTGGTCCAGCTGGCGCAGGCCGGAAACTACCGGGAGCAGAAGGGTCAGCAGCTGCTTCCGGCGCTGACCGGGCATCTCGGGGTACCGGCCGACGGGCTGTCCGTGGTGGAGGAGAAGATCCTGCCGCACCGCTTTGTGGACGCTGACATTGTGATGGCGGGACTCGCCGCCCAGGACCCCGTCAGCCGGCTGGTGGGAATCGGCGGCGGCGGCCAGCGCCACCACCAGTCCCTCAGCGACATGGTCCAGCAGTCCCAGCTCTTTCCGCAGTTTCCGCTCGCCCAGCCTGACTACGCCAACCTGGCGGTAGGGCCGGACAAGCAGCGGCAGGCCGTGGCGCTGGGCCTTTGGCTTTTCGCCTTCGCCGGGAGTCCGCTGGCTGTCCTGCAGCGCGACGCCGACCCCCGCTCCGGACGCCAGACCGCCTCGCTGGAAGTGCTGGCCGGCAGCCCGGAAACGGCCGCCCGGTTCCTGGCCGAGTTCCGCCTCCGGATGGACAGCAACAGCGTCCTCAAGGGACAGGTCATTTCCCTGGTGATGTCCGAATACGGCCCCAGCACCGCAGGGGTGACGTTCCACCACCGCCCCAGCCTCCCGGCGTCGGACGTCATTTTGCCCGAAGGACTGCTGCAAAAGGTGGCCGACCACACCGTGGGCATCGCCACCCACCGGGCGTCCCTCAAAAGCCACGGCCAGCACCTCAAACGCGGCATCCTGCTCTACGGCAGGCCTGGAACCGGGAAAACGCACACTGTGCGCCACCTGCTCAGCCAGAGTGAAGGGTCGACGGCGATACTCCTCTCGGGCGGGTCGCTCGCCCGGATCTCCGAGGCCGCCCGCATGGCCCGCGCGCTCCAGCCGTCCATTGTGGTGCTGGAGGACTGCGACCTCATCGCGGAGGACCGGAGCTTCGGGCACGGGCCCCAGCCGCTCCTCTTTGAGGTGCTGGACGCCATGGACGGGCTGGACAACGACGCGGACGTCGCGTTTGTCCTCACCACCAACCGGCCGGACATGCTGGAACGGGCACTGGCGCAGCGGCCCGGCAGGGTGGACCTCGCCGTCGAAATCCCGCTCCCGGCGCACGCCGAGCGGGTCCGGCTGCTGGAACTGTACGGCCACCTCGTCGCGTTCAGCACCGAAGCCCTGGAGGCGGCGGCGCAACGAACAGAGGGCACAACCGCGTCCTTCGCCCGCGAGCTGGTCCGCCGGGCGGTGGTGGCCGCGGCGCTGGAAGACGCGCCGGTGTCCGACGCCCACCTTGCCGCCGCCGTCGAGGATCTGATGGCGGATGCCGAAACCCTCACCCGCAGCCTGCTGGGCAGCGGCGCGGAATCGGCGGCCGCGCCTGGTCCCGGCTTCCCTGGGCGGCCCGGCCTATTGTGAGCCGAACAGGAACTCCTTGGCGTGGGCCACAGCCTTCCGGTAGGCATCGTTCCGGAAGGTGACGAGGTGTTCGGTGTCGCCGTCGGCCGGTTCGAGGTATCCCGTGTAGCCCGGACGGAGTATCCAAATGTCACCGGTGGGCGGGAGATAGAACACCCCGAAGGAGCGCTGCTGGCCTTCGTCGGCCGTCCACACCGGCACCACTGCCAGCGCCGCACCCGTGGAAGGGTTAATCCACTGCGCACGAGGAACCGGCTCCTCATGAGCCTCGGGATCGAGGAACGGTGCCGTGCCCTTGCCCCAGCGCTCTTCGAAGCGCTCATGGAACGCCGGAATCAAATGGGAATCGTAGCGACGCCACTCGCTCATGGAAGTTCTCCTCTGGTGTGTTCGGGACCTAGGCCGAGGGCCCGCTTTCCCAGCGAACCGGGGTGATCCCGATGGCATGGGTGGGCTGGCTCCCGCGGCCTGCGACCTTCCGGATGGGGATGACGGTAGGGGCGGCACTCGGCGTGGTGGCCCCCGCGCGGTTCCCGTCGTAGGCAGCGCGCCGCTCAGGGTTGCGCAGAACGGCATAGGCCTGCATGATCCGCAGCAGCTCGCCATCTTCCGCATGGTGATCAGCTACTTTGAGGCCCTCGACGTCGGGGTGGCGGGTGCGTATCAACGAGCGGTAAGCACGTGAAATCTCCTGCTGGCTGGCGTCGGGTTTCACGCGGAGAACGGCATCAGGGTCGGGCTGGCTTGGCATAGCGGTACTTCTTAAGGATCCGGACGGGTAAGGGGCGCCGGAGGCCCGGCCGCAGCCGGGTCCCCCGCCGCATAAGCCAGTTCTGGACCGGCTACTTAGCTATCTCGTGCACCTGGCTCGTGGTTTCGATCTCTATCCTGCGCGCCTTGACCTGATTGGCCACCGGAATCCGCAAGGTCAGGACGCCCTGGTCGTAGCTGGCCTTGATGTTGTCAGTATCCAAGGTGTCGCCCAGGATCAGTTGGCGGCTGAACACACCGCGGGGGCGTTCCGAGGCCACCAACTCAACATTGGGCTGGGTCGGATCACGGCGCTCGGCCCGCACGGTCAGAACGTTCCGCTCAACATTCAGGTCCACGGAGTCCACTTTGACGCCAGGCAGATCGAACGCCACCACAAACTCTCCGTTGTCCTGCCAGGCGTCCATTGGCATGGCCGCCGGCCGTGCCGCGGTACCGAACACCTGCTGGGTCAGCCGGTCCAGCTCACGGAACGGGTCTGTACGCATCAACATCATTTCCCACTCCTTCAGCATGCCTTTGCATTGAATCTGAGCATATCCACCGCCGCACTTATCTATGGTGGTGAATATAGATTTTTTATAGCACTTGTGGGAAGCTGAAGCAAGCCACTTGGACCAAATTCTTTGGAGCGAAAATGACCGGACCAGAGCCCGCACGTGGACCCACTCCCCAGGCCAGCCGGGCAGTCTACGCAATCTCCGTTGCGTCCCAGCTGGCAGGCACGGGCCAGCAGAACATCCGCCTTTACGAGACCCGCGGACTCCTGACGCCCGCCCGCACCTCCGGTGGCACACGGCAGTACAGTAACGCAGACATCGCCGTCCTCCTGCATATCGGGGAGCTGCTGGAACAGGGACTCAATCTCGCCGGCGTCGCAAAAATACTGGAACTGGAGGCCATCAACGCCGAGCTGGTGCGCGCCCTGGCACGGGCGCGCACCAGCTCGGCGAACTAGCAGTTGCCGGCGTCAGTCGCCCGGCATGTCCGCTTTGGAGAGTTCGCCGGTGACCCGTTCGCCGGGAATCCTGGCCGTCCGCCAGGTATCGAGGGCGATGACGGCGCCCAGAATCACCAGGGACAAGGAAACAGACGCGAGCGCATCACTGAGCCAGTGGTAGCCGAGATACAAGCGGCTTATCACGGCGAGGACAATGCCGATGACCGCTCCCACGAACCCGAAGACGACCGATCGCGGGTTTTGACGCCTCGAAAAGACCAAGAACGCCGTCACCAAGAGGAAATCACAGGCACCCAGGACGTGGCCGGAGGGGTACGAAAACGTGTGGTCGGCCCCGAACAGCATGAGGTCCACAGGCGGACGGGACCGGCGAATGATCTGCAGGATAATCTGCGAAACAATAACTCCGGTCAGCATTGCACCGGCCAGGAGGATGGGGCGCCATGCGTGTTTAGCCGCGAAGCCCCAAACTACAGTCACCACCAGCACGATGATGGGCAGTGCGATCGGGCCAAATATTATGGCCAGAAAGATCATCACGCCAGTGAGCGTTTCGGTCCGGAGCGACACCAGCCATTCGCGGGTGGACTCGTCGGGAACTGAAGGTCCGATGTTGCTCTGCAGGACCACCCACAAGGTGATCGCAAACAGCGCTGTCCCCACGATCATGAGGACCACACCGGTCCGATAAAGACCCTTCCGCGCGGCTGGCTCCACGAAGCGTTCCTCCACCACGAATTTCTCGTGGAAGGTCCGCCAGAGTCCGTTTTTCTTACTGGAATCGCCTGACATACCGGGTCCTGCCTTCTCTGTCACGGTAAATTCTGCCCGTGCGCTGCTGGATTTTTTCCTAGGGTGAAGATTATCCTTTTTCGGGCAGCAGTGGCCCGCTCATGTTCCGCCGGCGCCATTTTTCACAAGGGGGAAGGCCGGCTTCCCGACGGCCAGACCTTCCACGCAGCCGGCGCCTCGGCTGGTGGGTGAACCATCCTGGCGCAGGTTCGCCCCATGCGGGGGTCCGGGACCTAGGCGGAGCTGCCGATCTTCCGAACGGCGCCTCCTGCGGGCTGTGCCGCAGTCTTGAGCCCGCAGCCCTCCTCGACGAACCGGGTAAGGGTGGCATAGCCGAATGTCTTGTACGTGATGTTGGGCCACCGCTTTCGCAGCAGCAGACCCAGCCGCTGCGCACTGACCTTTCCGTTCACCCACAGCGTGGGATCGTCCCTGATGAACCCATGGATGCTCGCCTTATAGAGCTTGAGTTCAGGGTGCTCGAGTACGGTGGCTTTGGGTGCCGGGGACTTCTTTTGTGCTGGCTGGGGCTTTTTAACTGGTTGCGGCTTCTGGTTGCCTGGTTTCGGCTTCTTGGCCGGCTGGGCCTTCTTAGGAGGCAGGGCCCTTTGGGCAGGGACCACGGCCGGGGCTTGGGCGACGTCGATGATGTGGAAGCGGTCTGCAACGGACGGCAGCAGTTTGTTGACCGCACCGGCCGCCGGGTGCGAGGTGGTGGCCACGAAGGATCGCTTCCCCAGGGCATGGAGCCGGCGGATAAGGGGCACGAAGTCACCGTCGCCGCTGACAATCACGAACAGCTCGATCCATGGCATGTCTGCCGCGACTTCCAGGGCGTCCACCACCAGCTCGATGTCAGCGGCATTCTTGGTGCTGTGGTCGAAGGAGAAAACCTGTACAGGCTTGATGCTGCCGGCAAGCAGCTGGCGCCTGTACCCGGCCATGTCGCCCCGGGCCCAGTTGGCGTAGGCCCGGGCGACAGCTGTCTGACCGCCCAGGCCGCTGCGGGCCACCTCCGCTTCGATGTCATGTATCACCTGGTCGAGCGGCACGGTGGCGACATCTTTGCCATAGCCGCCGAAGAGGTTCTCCATGTCCACGAAGATGGCAACATCTCGCTTCTGATCCACCGGCACTGGCTCCTCCCCCAAACGAACAGTAAGCAGAGCCTACATCGCGGGGGCTGTCAGCGAACGGTGGCGCCACTCTCCGTTGTTGCCGTCAGCGCGAGCTCGTCCCGGCTGGCGTCCCGCCGGCGGTTCAGCACAGTGGTGCAGCCCGAGGAAGCCTGGATCCGCTATGACCCGCAGGTGATCCGCTGGCGGCTCGCCTCATCCCGGCGCATGGAGCAGCTTCAGGCGCTCAACGAGCTCCGCGGCGCCATCGAACCACAGGCGGCCCGGCTGGCCGCCGAACGTGCTTCGTGGGATGCTGGCAACGAGCTGGTCTCGCTCGCAGCACGTCTGTGGGCGGCAGGCCAGCGCGGCAACCAGGAAGAATTCCTCCGGCTGGACGTCGAGTTCCACGCGGCTGTGCTCAAGGCATCGGGCAACGCCATGTTTTCCCAGCTCCAAGACCTTTGTGTCCGAGGTCCTGACCGGTCGGGCCGAGCATGGCCTGATGCCGCACCTGCCGCACCACGAAGCTCTGCAGCTGCACGTGGATGTGGCAAGTGCCATCCAGCGTGGCGAGTCCGCTGCCGCGCATGCTGCCATGAACAGGATCGTGGAACAGTTCGCCGAAGAGGTGGGTCACATCTGGTCAGAGCATCACCCTGACAGCGGACCGGACTCATCCCGGCAACCGGGAAAGCCCGACGGCGCTCCCCAACGGCCGCCGTCGGACTCCCCTCGCGCGCCGCAGGATTAGAACGAACCCGTTGTAAACTGCCATGTCCTGGGGGCCAGCGGATTGCCCGCAAGGTCGCGGATGGCGGCTCCACCGCCGGTGACGGTGACCGTGTACTTGGTCTTGGCCGAGAGCGCATTCTGGGGGTCCAGGAGCCACTGGTTGGTGGTGCCGTTGCGGACGACGGCGGCCGCCACCACTGTCCCGGTGGCCGCGTTCGTCACAGTGAATGTCCCCGTGCCAACACCCTGGACAGCCTCACTGAAGGTCACCGAAATGTTGTTGCTCCGCTTCACCAGGAGGGCGTTGCTGCCGGGCGTAAACGCCGTGATGCTGGGCGCCGGCCCCGTGGTGAATGTCCAGCTGGTATTGGCCAGCGGTGTGCCCGCTGCGTCCCGGATGGCAGTGGAACCGCCCACCAGCGTCACGGTGAAGACGCCGTCCGCGGACAGGTTTACGGACGGATCGAGGGTGGCCGTCTTCGTGGACGCGGTGTAGCTGACCGTTGCAGGAATACCCGTGCCTGCGGCGCTCCGGAGCACAAATGTTCCGGCGCCAACCCCCAGGACATCGGTGCTGAAGATGGCGGTCACGTTGCTGGCCACCGGAACCGCCGTCGACTGGGCGCCGGGTGATTTGGCCGTAACAGTGGGGGCGGGTGCCGGGGCGGGAGCAGCCGCCGCGGTGTACAGCAGGCGGTTCGGCGTTCCGGTCCCGCCGCCGCTAATGACTCCGGCGGTGGCGCCCGAGATCAGCGCGGAGGCGACCTGGGCCGGAGTGAGCGCCGGGTTTTGGGACAGCAGCACCGCCGCGGCGCCAGCCGTGTGGGGCGACGCCATGGATGTGCCGGACATGGAGGCTGTCGCGGTGGTCGAGGTGTAGTACGCGGACGTGATGCCGACGCCGACGCCGGGAGCATACAGGTCAACGCAGGAACCGAAGTTCGAAAAGGAAGCCTGCCGGTCGGCGGAATCGCTCGCTGCCACGGTTACGGCGGCGGGGAGTCGCGCCGGCGAGCTGCCGCAGGCGTCCGCCGCAGAGTTGCCGGCGGCAACCACCGCAGCGACGCCGTCGTTGATGACACCTTGCAGCGCGGAATCCACGGCTGCACTGGCCGCTCCGCCCAGGCTCAGGTTGACCACCGCGGGCTGCCCGGGCGCGTGGTTGGCGGCGATCCAGTCCAGGCCAGCGACAACGTCGGAGTTGAAGCCGGAGCCGTTGCAGTCAAGGACGCGGACGCGGACAATCGTTGCCCCTTTTGCCACGCCGTAGGTTGACCCGGCAATGGTTCCGGCCACGTGGGTGCCATGCCCGTTGCAGTCGACGGACCCGCGGCCGTCAGCCACGGCGCTCCAGCCTTCGGTGATGCGGCCGGAAAACTGGGTGTGGGAGGCCAGTACCCCGGTGTCCACCACATACGCACTGACTCCGGCGCCTGCGCCGGTCCAACTGAAGGTACCGGACAGTGGCAGTGCCCGCTGGTCCACGCGGTCCAGTCCCCACGGCGCTGCCTGCTGCGTTTCAGACACCGTGACGGCGGCGTCCACCTCCACGGAGGCAACGCCTGCCGAGCGGGACAGCGCCGCAGCCTGCGCAGGGGTTGCAGTCACCACCGCACCCCGGAGGGCGTCTGAAAAGGTGCGTCCGACACCGATGCCCTGGGACTTTAGGCGCGCCGCCTCGGCGGGAACATCCGTTCCCGGGGCGTAGCGGACCAGGTAGCGGACGCTCGCCTCGTTGCCGGTTTCGGCCCTGTTGCCCGTTCCGGCCCGGTCCGCGGCCGCTGCCGGGAGCGCGGGAGCCGCGAGGACTGCGGCGGTGATCAGCATCGTGGCAGCGGGCAGCACAAAACGGAGGGTGCGCATGGTGGGTTCCTGGCGTGACGGTGCGGGCTGGTTGGCGGCGTTAAGATCTCCGCCTCTCACCAGAGTAGGAGCCCGTGACGCACTATGGACGGGACCTCAGCCGATCCTGCGCCAAACCTTCGCCGGCTCTGCGAAACCGTGGTTTCTGTGGAGGTTGGCCGTTCAGTCTTCCGTGGGGGTGGTGCGGTTCGAGTGGTAGGACCGCCAGGTGTGTTCGGGCTCGAACCCCAGGAGGCGCCGGGCTTTGTCGATGGACAGCATGGTTTCGTGCTCGCCCAGTTCCTTAGTTACCGTGACGTTGGGGAAGACCTCTGCGGCAAGGCTGGCACTGGATCGGGACATGACGGTGTCAGCGTTCGCGATGATGAATGCCTCGAATCCTGGCTGGCCGTTTTCGAGGGCGCGTGCCACGGCCTGGGCCCCGTCCCGCCCGTCGATGTACCCCCAGAGGTTCCATTTGCGCATCAATGCGTCCGCATCGAACGACGGAAACTTGTCGTAGTCCTCCGGGTCCATCACGTTGGAGAACCGCAGGCCGGCGATGCTCAGCTCCGGGTCCCAGCGTGTTAGCTGGACGGCCATCTGCTCTTCAAGATGCTTGACAAGCGAGTACGTGCTTTCCGGCCGCGCCGGGTATTCCTCGTCCACCGGGATGTATGGCGGGTCGGTGGCGAACGGAATCCCCAGAACCGTCTCGCTGGAGGCGTACACCACCCGCTTGATTCCGGCCCGCCGGCAGGCCTGAAAGACGTTGTAGGTGGAGAGCATATTGTTCTCGAAGGTGGCAGCGTCCGGAATGATGCCCGGCGCCGGGATGGCTCCCAGATGAACCACTGCGTCGAAGCCACTGTGCCTGCTGTCGAGGCTGAGCAGCACATCGAGGACTTGGCCGTAGTTCCGCAGGTCCACGATTGCCAGCCCCGGGTCCCTTTCGCCGGCACGGTCCAGGACCATAACCTGGTGTCCGTCCGCGATCAACCTGCGGACCACGTGCCGCCCGAGTTTTCCGTTTCCGCCTGTCACTGCAATTTTCATGGGTTTACTCCTGCCGCGAGGAACTTTTCGACGGCGGCGATGGCCCTTTCGGTGATGGCACAGGGGGCACCGCTGCCTTCGACCGAAACCACCTTTCCCCGGCCGGCATAGACCGCCACTGCCTCATGGGTTTCGCGGTGGTAGAGGTCCAGCCGGCGCCGGAACACCTCCACGGTGTCGTCTTTGCGTCCCTGCTCCTTGGCCCGCTGCAGCATCCGCTGCTCCAGTTCGGAGTCCGGTGCACGGAGTTCCACGACGGCCTCTAGCCGGTGGCCCTGCGAAGCGAGCATGTTGTCCAGCTCCATGATTTGGGGCGCAGCGCGGGGGAACCCGTCCAGCAGGAAGCCGGGCTGGACATCGGCGTCCAGGAGCCGGTCCTTGACTAGTGCGGTGGTGAGATGGTCCGGTACAAAAGCGCCGTCGTCGAGGTATTTGGCGGCTTCCACGCCCAGTGGCGTTTCCTGGCCGACGTTGGTCCGGAAGGGCGGCCCGATGATGAGCAGTCTGGTCATGTTCGATGTCCCTCCGCGGCGCCATCGCCGGTTGGTGTCGGGTCCACCGCCGGCAGTGGCCAGCGTGAGCTACATTCTGCCCACAAGTGGCGACACAACGCCAGCGTCCTGGCGTGGATGGCCGGGCTGCTTCCCCGTTCGACCTTGATTCGGTGAGCATGACGCTGGCACCGGTCAGAGCTGTATGTACTGCTGGTTATCGGTTTAGCCGCAGGCCGTTGGATAGTTCGACGATCCAGCGATCGCCGCCGCCCTGACGCCTCATGGCCGCCTCGGTGGACCAGCCGACTGTCCATGTCCCGGACCTTGAGCGTGAAGTCCGGTGGCCCGAATACGCCGCAGCAGTGCTGGGCCTCGGTGTCCGGTCAGTCCTAGCCATCCCCTTCCAGCTGGAGGGCGAAACCAAGGCCACGCTGCTGCTGTGCTCCCACCGGAGCGGCCGATTCGAGGGCCGCACCCTGGAAACGGCGGAGGACTTTGTCGGGCAGACATCCCTGGCCCTGCGCCTGGCGGTGCGATTCCCAGACGCACTACGAAGGCTAGCGCCGGGACGGACTGATGCTTCCGGAGCTAAGTCATGTCGTAGACCAATTCCGTCCCGTGGATCCGCACCCCGGAGGTTGGCTGGTGGGGCGTCAGCTTTCCCCCGGGCATCAGATGCAGGACCTTCACGCCGTCGAGCAATACGGCGTGGTCGGCTATCAGCCGCCGATGGCACCTCCACCACACGGTCTCGCTGCACATGATCACCACGGCCTCTTCCGACGCCTGCGCCAGGAGATCATCGAGGGCCAGCGAAAAATCCGCAGACCGCATGTACGCCGCGTAGGCCCTGAACGAGTCATTGCGCAGCGCCACGTCCGGAGATTCCGGCGGAAGTTTCCGGAACCCGCCCAGCCGTTTCTCCCAGCGATACAGCACCCCGGCCGCAGGCAGCCACTGTGCCAGCAGGTCCTTGCCAAACTGTGGAAACGTGCGGCTGCCGGGGGCGATGCGGACGTCAACCAAGGATTGGACTCCTGCCGCGGCCAACAGTTCGGTGAACTCCTCTTGGCTGGCCGTTCCGTGGCCAACCGTCACCAGCGTCCGTTCTGTGGAATGCGTCATACCAGCGATTTTCCACCTCCCCACCCCGTAGACTGATTCCAAGCTGGCTCTGGGGGCTCATTTGGAAATGAAACGCGTCTGCCTCGTCATCGAGGACAACTACGATATCCGCGGGCTGATCACAGTGGTACTGGCCCGTGCGGGCTTTGACGTGCGGGCAGTTGGCAGCGGCGCCGAGGGCATCGCCGCGGCAGCCGACCCCTGCGTTTCCCTCATAACGCTCGATCTTGGGCTGCCTGACATGGACGGCCACGTGGTGGCCCGGGCCATCCGTGCGCTCAACGGCGCTCCCCTGCTGTTCCTCACCGCCCGGTCCGAACAGCATGACTACCTGGCCGGCATGGCGTCCGGCGCCGCCGCCTACCTGACTAAGCCGTTCCACCCCAAGGAACTGAAGGAGCTTGCACTGCGGCTCTGCCCGGTCACCGAACCTGCGCCCTCCGCGCCTGCATAGGCAGCATCCTTGGCCGCCAACCAGGATTCCGCCACCCGCCAGCCTCAGTAAGCCGCCCCGCCGGGTGAGGCGCAAGGCCCGCCGGCTTTTCGTCCGGACCGTAACGTGGCCAGTAACTCAGGGCGGAACGCTGACGACCACGGCCGCCATGGCGTGAGTCTCGGCCACCACCCCGGGACGTTGCGCCGGTAGTCGAGGTACTGCTCCCCGTAGGTGCGGGTGAGTGCCAGCTCCTCGTAGCCCTTCACGAACGCGACCACCGCGGCGAGGGCTATTCTTCGTACCGCGCGAGGTGCCTCAGCCCCGTTGTCCTATCCGGCGGTGCCCGTCTTCTCAGCGTAGGAAGTTGCCCGGTCGCGCACCTGGCCCACGTAGGCATCGGACTGGTTGTAGGAGTAGATGGCCCCGGTCCAGCCGTTCGCGGTAGTGAGGTCACGGCCATGGGCGCATAAGTACCCGGCCGCACTCAGGGCGGCGTCGTCGATATTGAAGGGGTCCGCTTTTCCGTCACCGTTCCCGTCCTGTCCCGCAAGCTTCCAGGTGGAGGGAATGAACTGCATGGGTCCGACCGCGCGGTCCCAGCGGGCGTCGCCATCCAAAGCGCCGGCGTCCGTATCAGCGATAGCGGCAAATCCGTTGCCGTCGAGGCTCGGGCCAACAATTGGTCCGCTGGCCTGCCCCGCGGGAGTCAGGCTTCCACCGCCGTAAGCTCCGTGGGCGGACTCAACAAAACCGATCGCCGCCACCGTATTCCAGCCGATCCCACAGCCGGGGGCGGAATAGTTGGCCGCGCCGGCCGCAGCCACGTAAGCCCGAAGCGCACGGGCAGGAATACCGGTCTGGGCGGCAGCCTGTAGGAGCCACTGGGCGTCCGCGTTCCGAGTGATGTTCACGGCCGGGGCAATGCCGGTTGAGATCGCTTCGAGTTTCGCCTCCGACCGTGGAGGAGGAAGAGCCTCGCCCGCGCCGGGCTGTCGCAGTGCCCAGAATGACACCGCGGTGATCACGCAAATCGCAAACACGCAGAAAACGAGGAGCCGTTTCAAACGGAGTTTAAGGTCACGCGAGTAAGTCACGGGTTTGATCCTATCGACCGAAGCCCGCCAGGATGGACGCTTCCCCGTGAATCAGCAGGTGAATGCCCCGCAACGGGGCCCTGGACGTTGGCGGCGAACTGAAGGTAACCGGCGGCACTGCTGCAGCGGCTGATCAGGTGGGCACGGTGACGGCCGGCGAATACACCGCAGCCCAGGGCCCCGGCGGCGGAGGCGGCGGCTTCGGCCCTCGCGGCTAGCCCCGCCACCCTCCCCCACCCCAAACGCTCTCTCACCTCCCGCAGTCGCCATCACCCGAGGTACGGGCGTCGGCGTATCAGCGTCAAAAGTGAGAGAGCGTTTGGTTTTTCTGCGGTATGCGAGAGAGCGTTCGGCCGTAACGGCGCATAATTGACTGCACAGACGGCCACGGCGCTAGGAGGCACCATGAAGTTTCTCGGAGCACTGATTGTCATCTGGCTGATCATCGGAGGCGTCGCTGCCTGGCAGCGCGGCTACTTCGGTGGCGCCCCCGGAACTTGCGCCGAGGCGGGCACCGTGGCGGTCACCATCGTCGCCGGGCCGCTGAACTACATGGGCGTTAATCCGAAGATTGGGTGCGAACTGCCCCGGCCCTCCCAGTAGCCACATCCTTGGACCCGCAGCGGGCCTAGAGTAGGGAATGCCGGGCGCGGCTCTGCGCGTTCTGCCCTGAACCTGATTCCGAACCCTCGAAAGGACCGCCGAGATGGCATTCGTCACCGTTGGAACCGAGAACAGCACCGATATTGAGCTCTACTACGAAGACCACGGCAGCGGCCAGCCTGTGGTCCTGATCCACGGCTACCCGCTGGACGGTTCCTCTTGGGAAAAGCAAACAACCGCCCTCCGGGAGGCTGGCTACCGCGTCATTACCTACGACCGCCGCGGGTTCGGAAAATCCACCAAGACCCCCGAAGGCTACGACTACGACACGTTCGCCGCCGACCTCAACACCCTGGTGGAAACCCTGGACCTGAACGAGGCCGTACTGGTGGGCTTCTCCATGGGAACGGGCGAGGTGGCCAGGTACCTGGGCACCTACGGTTCGGCGCGCGTCGCAAGGGCCGTTTTCCTCGGATCCCTGGAGCCGTTCCTGCTGAAGACTGACGACAACCCGGACGGCGTTCCGCAGGAAGTCTTTGACGGCCTCACCAAAGCTGTCACCGCGGACCGGTACGCATTCTTCACCGAGTTCTTCAAGAACTTCTACAACTCGGACACGTTCCTGGGCACGCCACGCCTCAGCCAGGAAGCCGTGAACGCGAGCTGGAACCTGGCTGCCGGGTCGGGTTCCACCGCCTCCGTGGCCGCGCAGCCCACCTGGCTGACCGACTTCCGCGCCGACATTCCCAAGATCGATGTCCCGGCCCTGATCGTGCACGGCACAGCGGACAACATACTGCCCATCGACGCGACGGGCCGGCGCTTCGCCAAGGCGCTCCCCAGCGCTGACTACGTAGAGATCGACGGCGCCCCGCACGGCATGCTCTGGACGCACGCCGCGGAGGTCAATGCCGCCCTGCTCGCCTTCCTCGCGAAGTAGAGCAGCAGAAAGCCCAAAAAGCGGATGGGCCAGGCATTTCGCCTGGCCCATCCGCTTTCGTTGTTTAGCTGTTAGGTCAGGCCTTCGCGGCCTTGCCCGGCAACGCCAGCCTGAAAATCTTGCCCCAGGTTGATCCGACCTGTTTCAGCAGCGGACCAGTGGTGTACTTCAGTCCGTACCGCTGGCAGATCTCACGGACCAGCGGGGCAACCTCGGCGTACCGGTTGGACGGCAGGTCCGGGAAAAGATGGTGCTCGATCTGGTGCGAGAGGTTGCCGGTCATCAGGTGCATGAACTTGGACCCGGAGATGTTGGCGGAACCGATCATCTGGCGGACGTACCAGTCGCCGCGGGTTTCGCCTTCCACCATTTCCTCGGTAAAGGTGTCCGTGCCTTCCGGGAAGTGGCCGCAGAAGATGACCGCGTGCGCCCAGACGTTGCGGACGGCGTTGGCCGTCAGCGTGCCGTAGAGGGCCTGCTTGCCGGAACCGGTGAGCATGGCGACGGCGGGAGTGGCCGCGTAGTCCTTGGTGAACTGGGTGACCACCTTCTTGCCCAGCGACTTGAGGTCCTTGAGCAGTGCTTCCTTGGACTTCTTGCCCTCTTTGAAATCGTTGAGCTCGAGGTCGTAGATGGCGATGCCCCACTCGAAAAGGGGCGCCAGGATGGCGTTGTACAGCGGGTTGCCCAGGTTCATGGGGACCCACGGCTGGCTCTCGTCCATGCGGAGGAGGTTGTATCCGACGTCGTTGTCCTTGCCCACCACGTTAGTCCAGCGGTGGTGGAGGTCGTTGTGGGTGTGCTGCCAGGAGCGCGAAGGGGTGACGAAGTCCCATTCCCAGGTGGTGGAGTGGATGTCCGGGTCCCGCATCCAGTCCCACTGGCCGTGTAGGACGTTGTGCCCGATCTCCATGTTTTCCAGGATCTTGGCCAGGCTCAGCAGGGTGGTGCCGGTGACCCATGCTGCCTTGTTCTTGCTGACCAGGAGTGCGGCGCGGCCGGAAATCTCCAGGCCGCGCTGGATCTTGATCATGCGCCGGATGTAGGCGGCGTCGGTGGCGCCGCGCTTGGCGAGGATATCGTCGCGGATCGCGTCGAGCTCCCGCCCCAGCTCAGCTACCTGTTCGTCGGAAAGGTGCGCCGCGGTGGGAGGGCGCACCGAAGGACTGCCGGACTCGGCCAGCGCTCCGGGGCGCGTCCTTGGCGCCCCGGCCGGGGCGGTCTTGCCTTCTGAAACTGTCTTTTTTTCTGAAACTACTGACATGCGGTGAGGCTCCTCAGAGTTCGAGGTTGACGGGTCCGGCGGCTGCCGAGACACACGTTTGGATTAATTGGCCGGGCTCGCCGTGGATCTCGTTGGTACGAAGATCACGGACTTGTCCGGCCAGGAGCGGGGTCAGGCAACTATGGCAGATTCCCATCCGGCATCCGCTGGGCATCAGCACGCCGGCGTCTTCGCCGACGTCGAGCAGCGGCGTATCACCGTCGGCGTCAACTTCCCGGTCCGACGCCTCAAAGGTGACAAGGCCGCCGTCGTGCCCCACACCCCCGGCGAAGGTGGTGTTGAACCGTTCGATCATCAGGTTGCCGGCCTCGCCGTTGATCGCGACGTCCGAGCCGGGGGCTCCTGCCGTGAGCGAGGCCTGCTTCCACAGCGCTTCGGCGTCGTCCAGGAAACTGTCCGGCCCGCAGGCGTACGCGGCGCGTTCCTTCCAGTCCGGGCAGATCTCATCAAGTTCCGCCGTGTTGGTCAGGTCCATCCGGCCCTGCTCGCCGGTGTACCAGTGGGCCAGCCTGAAGTTGGGGAACTGGTCGGCCAGCTCGGCTAGTTCCTCACGGAAGAGGCTGTCGCCGGGTGTGCGGGCTGAGTGGACAAGCACGACGTCGGCATCCGGGCGGCGCGGGACAAGCGTGCGGATCATGGACATCACCGGAGTGATGCCGCTTCCCGCGGTGACCATCAGGAGCGGCCGCGGGTGCTCCGGCAGGACGAAGTCACCCTGCGGGGGTGCAAGGAACAGGACGTCGCCAGGTTTGGTGGTGCGCACCAGGGTTCCGGAAACCGCGCCGACGTCGGTGACCGTGATGGCGGGATCCTTGCCGGCGGGGGCACTCAGGGAGTACGAGCGCCAGTGGCGGACGCCGTCCAGCTCGACGCCGATGCGCGCCCACTGGCCGGCCAAGTGCGAATGCCAACCGCGTCCGGGGCGGAAAAAGATGGTGGCGGACTGAGCTGTCTCCTGGACCACCCGGGTCACTACACCGCGCAGCTGGCGGGCCGAGAAGACCGGGTTGAACAGCGCCAGAATATCTTCCGGCGTTAGGGGCGTCGTCAAGACGGAGGCCGCTTGGGCCAGCTGTCGTAACCGGATCATGCAGTTGTACCTATCGCGGCGCGAGCCATATTTCTCTCTCCTGACCCTTCCGCAGTCACACTGTAGACGTCATGCTGTACTAAGGGGCGATTGAAGCCCCAATGCCCGCTATAAGCCTAACGGCTGCGGCAAGTGGATGGTTCCGGATCAGCGGCCATCGCGTTCGTCGAATTCCTCATCGATGTCATGGTGCCTGAACTCGGTCTCCGGATTCGGTTCGCCCTCGGCCACGTACTCGTAGTCCAGCTGGCGCTGCACTTGGCTATCCAGAACCTGCAGTTCCTGGTCGGGGAGGGAAGAGAGATCGTCCGGGAATTCGTCTTCCGGCGTGAGATGGAGCTTCTCGGACATGGGGGCGCCTCTCTGGCTACGGGGCAGGGCAGGAATAGGAAGTTTGCCCGGTCCCCAAATAATAGTCCCCCCACAGCCGATCACCCACCGGAATTTGCCCCGGATCCGCCGCAGGCGGGTCCTTTTCACCAGCGAAAGACTAAAATGGCGGACGTAGGTACCGCGACATATTGGCGGAAATCCAGGTTCGCCAGAGTCAGCCCATTGAAGGCCGTCCCGCAAAACTCGGGCTCCATCACACGATGGCGGTGGGCTTTCGGGGAGGGCACGCCGTCGGACTCCGTATAGGTTCATCAATGAAACCAGAGTGGTCACCATGGCCTGTACAAGAATGGCGCCGAGATCGTCCAGCCGGACGCCGTAGTTGTAGCCGGTGGTGATGTGCATGGCAAGTGGGATGTAGCACCGCTCATTGTCCGCCGGTCCCTGCAACGAGGACGTAACGCACGGGCAGAGGACATCGCAATTGCAGTTTTCGAGATATTCGCCTGTTAGTTCCCTCGCCAGCCATCATGGGTTCCGGCTGATGGCGGGTGGCCGTCTACCTTGACGAACCGGCCGACGACGGCCAGCGCCAGGCGTTGGGCGGCATCCACTCCGGGGCGCTGGGTGGGCCGCCGGCCATGCTGGCGGGGCTCATCTCGGAGCAGCTGGGCGTGACATTCGTTCCCATCACCTTTGAAACCCACCACGACACCCGCCGGGTCACAGTGCCGGGCATCATGGACTTCGAGGTGACAGGCATCCGCGCCACCGGGTCCGATGCGGTCATGAGGCTCCAGCATATTTTCCATCCGATGGGCCCCGATCTTCCGATCGCGCAGAGCAGCATTGGAACCTTCAGCGACCCGGACTACGGCTGGTCGTTCGACAATGCCGGCAAGAATGGCCATTAAAGAGACTTCGCCTGGGCGGCGTAGCACCGCTGCCGGCTGGTCCGTCCTCCCGCTGCTTCCGTCCTCGCGTGGGCGTTTGTCGTGGCCTATGCGGCGGGCATGCCGGCTGGCATGGGAATGATCGCGATGCCGGCCGATGTCGGTGCGTTTCCGGGCATTTGGGTGTTGATGATGGCGGCCATGATGCTGCCGTCGGGCGCGCCCGTGTCCACGGCGTATGCGCACGGGCGGCTCCGTCCGCGCCCGTTCGGTGCGGCGAAGGAAGGGCGGGTCGCCTTGCTGGTAGCAGGTTACCTGCTGGGTGGGCGGCCTACGGACGTGTTGCCTTCGCGTCGTTCTGGGTATTTTCGGCGCTCGGCGGGCAGTCGGGTACCGCTCCCGTATGGATTGACGGCGTGGTCCTCGCCCTGGCGGCGGCCTATCAGTTCACGCCGCTGAAGAATCGGTGATTGAGCCACTGCCGCTCACCGATGGCCATCCACGTCTGCAACTTCCGAGGTCCGCTGCGTGATGCCAGGGCCGGCTTCTGGCACGGTGGCTATTGCGTGGGTTGTTGTTGGTCCCTAATGCTGGTCCTCGTCGCCGTGGGCCTGATGGACATTCTGTGGATGGCCGCCCCACCCCGGCAAAACCGCATGCGTTCCCGGCTGGCATGATAATCCTGTGAATATTCCCGCTGAAACGGTCTCCATCGCCAAAACGGCTCTGCTGTTCGTCCTGGCTGCGGTGGCCGAAATCGGCGGCGCCTGGCTGGTGTGGCAGGCCGTCCGCGAGGGCAAGGACTGGTGGTGGGCAGGGCTTGGCGTCATTGCGCTGGGCCTCTACGGTTTTGTGGCCACGCTGCAGCCAGACGCCCATTTCGGTCGGATCCTGGCGGCCTACGGCGGGGTGTTTGTGGCCGGTTCGCTGGCCTGGGGGATGATCTTTGACGGCTTCCGGCCGGACCGGTGGGACATTGCCGGTTCCGTCATCTGCCTTCTGGGCGTGGCCGTGATCGTGTTTGCGCCCCGGACCGCCGGCTGAGCGGCCTCGGCCAGCGGCTAAACTGTCCCCGTGTCCAGCAACCAGCCACCGCCCGGCGAGCCCGTGCCGCCGTCGCCCCCGCCGTCGCGCGGAAGGATTGCCGAACGGCTCCTGCCCGGCGGCACCGAGCCTGACCCCCGCTTCACGCTGGCCAACGAACGCACTTTCCTGGCCTGGATCCGCACCGCGCTGGCACTGCTGGCCGGCGGCATCGCCATCGAAGCATTCACCTCGGACCTGTTCCTGGAACCTGTCCGCAAGAGTTTGGCGGTGCTGCTCCTGCTCCTGGGCATGCTGCTGAGCGCGGGCGCCGCAGGGCGCTGGATCCGCGTCGAACGGAGCATGCGCAATAAAACCCCGCTCCCGCTGCCGCTCATCGTGCCGCTGCTGGCCGGCGCAGGGGCGCTGGCCGCCGCCGTCGTCCTCGTTTTTATCCTCTCGCGCTAGCCCCGTGGTCCGCACCCGGTTGCCGGACGCCGCGCCCCATGGGGACCCCGGGCTCCAGCCCGAACGGACCACGCTGGCGTGGGGCCGGACCATGCTGGCGCTCGTGACTGTCAGCGCCATCTTCCTGCGATGGCTCCCCCACCACGGCATGCCCATCCTACTGCTGTTCGCGGTGTCCTCCGCCGCCGCGGCGGCCATCTACCTCACCCAGCGCCGCCGCTACAGCGCCAGTTCGCACGGCATCGCCCGGGGAAATGTCGACGCCGATACCTCCGCGGTGCTCTGGACCGCTTTCGCAGGGGTTGCCTTGGGCGGCCTGGGGATCGTGGTGGTCCTCACCGCTTAGCCGTTAGACAGCCGGGTTCTCTTGAAAGGGCCGCGCAGTGCCACGGCCGTGGCAACGAGCAGGAGCGGCGGCGGTGAGGACCACGGTCCAACTGGCTGGCACTGTTCCTGAGGAGTATTCAGAACATCGGCAGCAGAAACCCGGCGATTAGCGCCGCGGCGCCGATTCCGGTCAGGACCCGGCCAAGCACGACGGCGGTGCTCCCCACCGCGTCCGGGGTTGCGGTCTGCCACTGGGTGGGTCGCTTGGGATGGTAGTAAATCGGCAAGGTGTCACCGACGGCGAGGTCCTTGATGTCGTGCGGGGACATGGGCGCATGCTGGACCCGGAATTTGCGGTCGAACCAGCGGAACCCGGTTCCGGTCTCGTCCGCATAGACCACCGCCTCCGCAACCGACCACGGGTGCACAAAACGGCGCAGGATGCCGGAGTAGAAGAGCAGGCCAAGCCCGGCAGGCAGGCACAGCCAGGTCAGCATCTCCAGGATGGGACCTGCCATTTCAAGCGCGGTGGGCATGGAAATGATGGTACCGGTGGTTGGGCCCGGATCTTGCGGCTCTGGTCACTTCCGGGGTGCATCATTAGCCTGAGTGGACCGGCTGCCGAACAGAGGAGAAGCCTTGAACGATCAGGACATTTTGGGCCACATAGAGGCGCTGGTCGCGGAGGAGCACGAACTCCGTGAAACGGCCGCGGTGGTGAGCCGCTGGTCACGTCCAGGAAATGCAGCTGGTTGCCGCATCCGGGTATCACCGTTTCGCGGCCCCGGTTTACCTGCCTGAAACATGCGGGTCACGCGATCTTCATTTAGGGGCGCGGTACGTAACGTGCACGCAACGTGTGGAGGCACAGGTGGAAACACCGGGCCCCGACTATTGAGCCGGGGGATTGCGCGGGCCAGGTATTGAGTCCCGTTTTTCAGGCGCTATCGGAAGGGACCCGCAGGTTTAAATCACTGCGCAACATGTCTGGCTGATGATCGCGGCGGCAATGGTGCTGCTCATGACTCCGGGGCTCGGCCTTTTCTACGGCGGCATGACGCTGTCCAAGGCAGCCCTGAACATGATGAGCTTCATCTCCGCCGGCATCGTGGGTGTTGTCCGGGTCCTGTGGGGTTGCTCCATGACCACCGGCGAGGGCGTCCTGGGCATTTTCAGGGGCTCCCCCGATCTGATCAAGGCCGGCTTCAGTGGCCATGATCAGCGGCGCCATTGCGGACCGCGCCAAGTTCAGCGCCTGGGCCTTGTTCGTCCCGGTCTGGGTCACCCTGGTCTACTGCCCCCTCGCCTACATGATCTGGGGCGGCGGGCTCATGAGCGCCGGCGGGGCCATGACCGGCATCTTCGGCCAGGTCATCGACTTTGCCGGCGGCGCGGTGGTGGAAATCAGTTCGGGTACTGCGGCCCTGGCACTCGCCCTGGTGGTGGGCCAGCGTCACGGTTCCGCCAAAGACCCCAGCCACCGCCCGCACAACGTCCCCTTCATCATGCTCGGGGCAGCGATCCTGTGGTTCGGCTGGTTCGGCTTCAACGGCGGAGCCGCCACCACCGCGGGGCAGGCCGGCCTGATCTGGATCAACACGGCGTGAAGTCCCGGATGATCGAAAAGTACGGCCCCGAGGAGCTGAAGAAGCTCGTCCAGGAACGCCCGCAGGGCCCTGACGTGGCCGCTTGGCTTAACCTGGTCCACGTACCGACGAGCACAACGCCCTGCTGCCGCCAGACGCCTTCCACCTGCCGGTGGGCCGCCCCGTCACGCACAAGATCTACCGTGACGCGGCCCACCAGTCCCGGCTCGTCCTGCCGTTCACCACGCGCAGGGGAGCGGGGGAACGGGCAAACTAGTCCCCACCGGGACGCCCCGGAGACCCTCAGGATCCCCGGGACAAATCGCGACGCCGGATCCTGGTCAGTCGGCCAGGATCCGGTAGAGCGCCCGGCGGGTTTCGTCGAGCTTCTCCACCGCAGCATTGCGCTGCTCTTCGGTGGCGGCACTGCGGAACTGATGAATCACGCCCATCAGCTTTCCCACGCTCTGGTGAAATGCCGGCCCCGATCCTTCAGCATCGCTGTTCCACGCGTTCTGCAGTTCCTCCGCATGCTCGGACACATAGGCCTTCCCGGCGTCGGTAAGCGTGAAGTCCGTCCGCCTTCCATCGCTGAGCGGCGTAATGAGGTCCTCGTCCACCAGTTGCTGGAGCGTCGGATATACGGACCCCGGGCTGGGCCGCCAGGCACCCGAAGTCTTCTCCGCGATGGTCTTGATCAGGCCGTAACCATTCGATGGCGTCTCAGCCAGGAGCGACAGGATGGCCCACCTGACATCTCCCCTGCTGGCCCGCCGGGACCCCGGCCCGAAGCCGGGACCAAACCCTCCGCCCAACCCGGTCCCGGGACCAAAACCCGGACCAAAACCGCCGCGCGGCCCAAACCCCGGCCCGAAACCGCCCCCGCGGTGACCGTGCGGCCCACGCCGGCCCCTGCCGCGCTCAAACCTGCCCCGGCCAAACGGGGGTTCCAAAAACCACTCGTCCTGTATGCCTTGCATGGTGGCATCGTCCCTTCATACGGTTGTTGAATTGTCTTCCTGTGAACCAATCAGCGATAGTTAACGATATATCGATAACTATCGGCTGACAATAGCCCAGGAAGATCATTCGGCACGCAATATTGCGGCTTGGCATCATTTCATCCGTGCATCTGGATGCAGCAGTCGCTGCGGCGTATCCTGTTCACACGTCGCGAGCTTGAGGCTGAAAAATGACGCACCGCAGGAAACGCAAGCACCGTTTGGCCGCCACCCTGGGCCTGGTCATCGGATTCTTTGTGACGAGTGCCATGTGCGGCGTCCTGGCCGCGAGCCTGGTGGTCCCGGCCGTCGCAGCGGCCGGACTCGGCGTCAGCAACTCCATCAACTTCTTCGAGAAGCTGCCGTCCGAACTGATGGTTCTGCCGCCGTCGCAATCCACCAAAGTCCTCACCGCGGATGGCCAGCCGATCGCCACGTTCTACGTGGAGAACCGGGTCAAGATCCCCCTCGCCCAGATGTCCCCATCTGTTCGTGATGCCATCGTGGCCATCGAGGACAGCCGTTTCTATGAGCACCCGGGGGTTGACCCGCAGGGAATTCTCCGGGCTGCGGTTTTCAACCTGACCCAGCAGGGGCAGCAGGGCGCCTCTACGCTGACCCAGCAGTACGTCACGAACGTGATCAACGAGTCTTACCTGTTCCAGGGCAAGAGCAACGAGGTGGTCCTCAGCGGACAGAAGAGCATTGGGGACAAGCTCCGCGAAATGAAGCTAGCCATTGCGCTGGAGAAGAAGTTCACCAAGGAGCAGATCCTCGAGGGCTACCTCAACATCGTGTTCTTCAACCGGGAGGCATACGGCGTCGAGGCCGCTGCCCGGTATTTCTTCAGCACCACGGCCAAGGACCTCACCCTGCCCCAGGCTGCCATGCTCGCCGGGCTGGTCAAAAGCCCCAGTTTCTACAATCCTGCGGTGAACCCGGAACAGGCCCTCAGCCGCCGGAACCAGGTGCTGGACAAGATGCTCGAGCAGGGCAAAATCCAGCCGGCGGACCACGACGCCGCTGTAGCAACACCAACAGAAGTCAAACTCAGTCCCGCAAAACAAGGCTGCGCCAACGCCACCATGGCGCCGTACTTCTGCGACTACATTTCGCACCTGATCCTGAACAACCCGGCCTTCGGCGCCGGTCCGGCGGAACGGGAGCGCAAGCTCTACCGGGGCGGGCTAAACATCGTTACGACGCTCGACAGCAGGCTGCAGGCGGCTGCCCAGGCCCAGGTGGATGCCACCGCCGGGCCGAATCCCGACCACTGGGGTGCGGCGCTGGTTTCAGTCCAGCCGGGCACAGGGAAGATCCTGGCCATGGCGCAGAACACGGTGTTCCTGCCGGCCGAGGGGAAATTCAATTCACAGCTGAACTTCAACGTGGATTCCCGCGATGCGCAGGGCAACGATCTGAATGGGGCGGGCGGTTTCCAGCCCGGCTCCACCATGAAGCCCTTCACGTTCGCCGAGTGGCTGAATGAGGGCAAGTCGCTAACGGCAGTGGTGGACGCCTCCCGGCGGGTATATCCCGTGGGCTTCCCGTGGCGCTCCAGCTGCGGCAAGGTGCTGGGCGCCTACAGCACGGCACAGAAAAATCCTGAACTCGGCGCCACCGATGACCTGCAAAACGCCGAGGAGGGTTTCTACCGCCCGATGCCCATCAACTACGGGCTGTATAACTCTATCAACACCGCCACGTTCGCCACCGCAGCCCAGCTCGATTTCTGCGGAATCCAGAAAATGGTGGATGCCGTGGGGCTGCACAGCGGCCTGGACGGTGCCCAGATCAACATGCACCAGCTGGGTAATCTGCTGGGGGCTGTCGGTGTGGCGCCGGTTCACCTGGCCAATGCTTTCGCGACGTTCGCCAGTGACGGCAGATACTGCGTCCCCATCGCGCTGCAGGAGATCACGGACCTAACCGGCGCGAAACTTCCAGCGCAGACCAGTGACTGCCGCAACGTCGTCAAACCGGAGGTTGCCCGCGGGGTTAACTCGGTGCTCCAGGACGTCCTGAAAGTCGGGTCGGGGGTGTGGATCAATCCCAAGATCCATACGAAGATGCCGGTTGCCGCCAAGACCGGCACCTCGAATAACAACGGCTCTACGTGGGTGGTTGGCTACACCTCGGGACTGGCTACGGCGTCTTTCTTCGGTGACGCCTTGGATGGGCAGAACCGCGCCGGCCAGAACGTCACCATCAACGGCCAGTTCTACGCCGGGCTCGATGGGTGGATGATTGCCGGGCCGCAGTGGGTCAACTACATGCTGCAGGCGGCCCCGCTCTATCCAGCTGATCCGTTCCCGCCGCCACCGGCCTCGATGACCGGCCCGCCGGCACCGGCCCCCGCGCCCGCCCCAGCACCGGCCCCCGCGCCTGCGCCGGCACCCGCCCCAGCACCGGCGCCCGCCCCAGCACCGGCCCCCGCG
>NZ_JBEPNF010000010.1:0-142611 GCF_040546085.1 Arthrobacter sp. UYEF21 | reverse complement strand
AGGCCGGCCCCTTTCCAAGACAAGGAAACCGGCCTCGGGCCGTTACGGCTCAAACCTGAGGAACCCTCAAACAATTACCGACCCACGCACCTAGCTTGACGTCGTCCAGACGCTTCGAGAGCTTCAGGGACTTGGCAAAATGCGCATCAACCTCGCTGCGCCAGTCAAAGTCAGCTACGACGCTCGTGTCCGGGTACCGGTGCTTGCCTAGCGCCTGCTGGTTTGGATCCTCATGGGTCAAATAACGGACGTAGCTGATGAATGCACCGCGTCCACCCAACGGTTTGACCAATTCCACCGGCACGTCGAACCAGCTCGCAATCTGTTCACGACTGCGAGCGTTCTCGCACTGCACCGCGATATGTAGGTGCGGAGCAACCGAGCCGCCGTCGTTATGAACATCCATGTCGTGCTCGATCCACGCCCATTTGGTGATCGAACGATGGTCAAGCCCAATCTGCAGCTGAACGGGCGTCATCAGCACTTCGCCCGTCTCCGGATGATGCAAGTTCTGCGTTATCTTGAAGCCGCGAAAACGTTCAGGTCCTGTCGGCACCGCACTGGACACTTGGGCGGTAGGCTGGGTTTCTGAGTTGTTCAATTTTTCGGCCGTCCCATTGTTAGTCGCAGTGGGGCGGTTTCTTTTTGCCGTCATGAATAGCGCACCTCCTCAGAGGTGCTTTGGTGTTCCTGAGCGAGCAGCCAGGTATCGACGGCCTCGGGCCGGTAGCGGACTGTCTTGCCCAGTCGGATAAACACGGGACCACGGCCCGTGATGCGCCACTCACTGAGAGTGCGCTCCGTTACTTCCAGGCGCGCAGCGAGAACAGGTGGGGTAAGAAGACCGTCCAACACCGGAACTCGTGCTCCGGCTAGGTCGCGCTCGATAGCGGCCAAGCGCTCGGCGAGCGAGCTGATCGTCTGGCGGTTGATGGAAACAGTCGTAGACATAGGGGTCCCTTGCGGCTTTTCAGCGGCAAGAGGATCATCCAACGAGTCTTTTCAGGCTGCTATGTCAGCTGTGCACCGGTGCGGTGCGCATCCACTTGGCGGGAGACTATTTCTCCCTACCCCTTGTTATATATTTCGGGGCGTTCGGTCTAATGCCGACCACTATACCCACATTTAAACAAATTTGCACCCATTCACGCCCAGCTGGAAATAGATCGCCAACCTAGTGTGAAGCGAGCACAGTTGAGCACAGTTTGGGCTCCTATAACCTAATCCATTTTCGTTTACTCGCCGAGACCAATGATTACCCGGAAGCGACGGAGGATCGGCAGCCAATCCAGGGAGTAACGAGCACAGTTTGGCACGGGTCGCCTCGTGTCTCACTCAAGAGAAATGTCATGCGGGCATGCGCGTGGCGATCCCAGCAACCGTAAGGGATGTTGGTCATCAGACACATTAGATTGGGGTCGCCCAGCACAGTTGAGCACACCGTACTTCAAATATTTTGGAGACGGTCTAAGGGTTCAAATTTGGCGGTACAAATGGCACGGCCGCTAACTCCCCGAATCCACTGATTTATCAACGAAAACTGTGTAGCGCTTTTGTACCATTTTTGAAACGGAAAACGGTACATACCGCGGGCAAGACGTAGGTCCGGGCACTCTCTACAGCCCGGAGGGCCTGCTGCCAGACGACTAGACTCACGTTTACACACAGTTCGCCCGCACCACGACAGCTGCAGAAAAGGTACGGCATGGGGAGTATCCACGCATACGAGAACAAGAGCGGGAAGTGGTACCGCGTTCTGTACAAGAAGCCCAACAATGCCCAGGGGCAGAAACGCGGGTTCAAGCTCAAGCGGGATGCGCAGGCCTACCTGGATGCCGTTGAAGTCTCCAAGCGGCATGGGCAGTACATAGCGCCGAGTGACGGCAGGACAACACTTGAAACGCTTGCTACAGACTGGCTCACTGCCCACAAACACAACGTGAAACCTTCAACATTCCACAGTGACGAGAGTGCCTGGCGCGTTCACGTACAGCCAATGTGGGGGGCCCGGGCCGTCTCCTCGCTGCGCCGTACGGAAATCAAAGCCTGGGTCGCAAAGCTTTCCGAGACACGAAGCCCCACGACGGTTTCTCGATGCCTCGGGGTGCTCTCTGGAATACTCCACGATGCCGCGGAGGACAAGCGGATCTCCACCAACCCAGCCCAGGGCGTCAAGGTGGCGCGAAAGACCAGTGCACCGCGCGCATACCTGACGCACAGTCAGGTGGAAGAACTTGCCGCCGAGTCAAAATACCCTGACTTCCTGCGTTTCCTCGCATACACAGGACTCAGGTGGGGGGAGGCTACGGGATTGCGGGTCCGGCATATTGACCAGTCGGGGCGACGCGCACAGATCGAAGAGAACGCCGTGAGCGTCAACGGACAGATCGTTGTCGGCACACCAAAGTCCCATGAGAAGCGATCTGTCGTCTACCCGGCATTTCTTGGCCCAGCGGTTGAGGCGGCATGTCGGGGCAAGAAACGCGATGCACTGCTCTGGGGCGACGGCGTGAAGTATCTCCGCCCTGGCAACGCCATCAGTGGATGGTTTAGTGCAGCCAGGAAGCGCGCACAAGTGCAGCACTCGGAGTTTCCGACCTTGACACCTCACGACCTCAGGCACACCGCTGCGTCCCTGGCCATTAGCGCCGGCGCCAACATCAAAGTCCTGCAGCGAATGCTCGGACATGCCTCTGCTGCGATGACGCTGGACCGCTACGCTGACCTGTTCGAAGACGACCTGGACACCGTGGCGGGAGCACTCGACGCAGCTCGACACGATCAGCTCATTGGCAAAAAATTGGCAAAGGAAAAGCTGTGACTCGGCGTTAGTACCCGTGAAACAGCGTGACCATCGGTGCCGTTATTTGCTGGAATGTCAGCACTTTTTGCAATTTTCCGCGTAACAGTGCGGGCGACGATATGGGTTCAAATCCCACCGTCACCGCCAATGAGAAAGGCCCCGGTTCCGTGTAAACACAGGTAACCGGGGCCTTTGCTTTGCCCCATGGCGGTGCCCACTGGCCGGTTGTGTCCAGTCCTTTGGCCAGGGGTGGGCTGACCCCCGTTCCCGAAGATTCTCGTCCAAACTCGATTGTTGCCCCACCGGCTGATCAAGAGAGAAGGATCCCTGTGGCCCTCGCGCCGGCGCTGGGACACAACGGGCATTCATCGGCCGGCGGCAGATGAGTGGCGGGTCTGCCGATGTGCGGCGAAGGCGACCCACTGGCGCAGCATCGGGTATAACCGCATTTCAGCCAGCGGTGGACGTGCCGGCAGGTCACGCTTGTCCGGGAACGGGTGCCCGGAAGTTCCCGGGGCGCCGGCGTCGTGGAAATAGAGCAGTTCCCGGCCATCGGCCAGCCGGGCGGGTGTCGGCTTGTTCACGACGACGGGCCCAAAGTTGCCCCGGGCACGAATTGGCCGGTGAACTTTTTGTGCCGGACCTCGGTCCCGCCCGGATCATTCATGAGACGTTCGAGGACTTCAACCCCGCGCGCCGCGACTTGCTCCACCGGGATGCGCAGAGTCGCCAGTCCGATCAGGTCCAAGCCCTGGATGATGCCATCGCAACCTGTCACCGATACGTCGCCCGGGACGTCGAGGCCGGCGGCGCGGGCCGCGCGGAGGAAGATCATGGCCCGGTTGTCGTTGGGGAACATGGCGGCTGTGGCCGCGCCGTCGCGAGCCAGGTCCACGATCCGGGCGATGCCGGCAGTCGGCTGGCCGAAGGCGTCGGTGTCGACCCGGTGGACGGTCAGCCCGCGGCCCTCCAGATGAACCGCCATGGAGCGGAGACCGGCGGGTTGCCCACCAGCACTTGGGAGACTGTCGCGCGGGACACATTGGCGGCCCGCGCCACGTCTTCCATCCGGACCGTCAGTCCCTCGCGCCGCACGTCCTCGTCCGCCTGGGACCGGCCGCCCGGCGTCTTGCGTGTCCTCGGCATGGGATATCGCCCCTCAGCGGGAGCCGTGGCAAAGGGAAGGCCTGCGTGGCTACGACTTTGAGGCCTTTCGATTGAACGCAGCGTTGACCGTCGTCTCGGTGCGTAAGTACTGTTGAGCACCATCATCCGCGCCGCGGTGCCACCAAGGGAGAACGCCATGCACGGTGAAGACAAAAGCGAAGTTCTCTGGCTGCCCGCACCCGAGGACCAGGATTATCCGAACGCGTCCAGCTACCTGTCCTTGCTGGCTGCGGACGACGTGGCCGGCTCCCTCGTCTCGGCGCTCAGGGATGCCCCGATCGAGCACCGCAAGGCCAAAGACATCCTCCGGGCCGCCCGGTTGGTGCTGCTGCCTCCGGACAACGCCCATGTGGCTTCGGACCTGAAGAAAATCAGGGACGGCAAACGGCTCTCGCCCATCCTGATGGTCTGCGGCGACCTGGCCAGCGGCGTTCCCGCGCAGGTCGCGGACGGCTACCACCGGGTCTGCGCCAGTTACTACACGGACGAGAACACGGACATCCCGCTCAAACTGGCCCGGCTGCCACAGTAACTGCCACCGCGTTCCTCGGGGCGCCAATCACAGAACGCCAGGAGAGGAGGCACGTGTCATTTTTTCAGCTTTCGCTGATCGCCACCGTTGCCTTGCTCGGCCCGCTGCTCGCACTGCCCCAAAAGTGGCACCTTCCCGTAGTGCTGGGACAACTCGTGGCGGGCATCGCCATCGGGCGGACGGGGCTGGGGCTGGTGGATTCGACGGATCCCACGTTCACCTTCGCGGCCGACGTTGGATTCGCCCTAGTTATGTTCGTCGCCGGCACGCACGTTCCCGTCAGGGATAAGGCCCTCCGTCCCGCGCTCGGTACCGGAGCCCTCCGCGCCGGGATCGCGGCAGCGCTCGCCGCCGTCGTCGGAATCCTGATCGCCCTGTCATTCGGCACCGGCCACGCCCCCTTATACGTCGTTCTGCTGGCATCGTCCTCAGCGGCGCTGGTGCTGCCGATCATCGATTCCTTGCGGCTGTCCGGGCCCAAGGTCCTGACCACCACGGCGCAAGTGGCGATCGCCGACATCGCGTGCATTGTTGCTCTTCCGCTGGCTGTTGACCCACCAAATGCCGGGCGGGCCGCCCTCGGAGCCGCGGCCGTTGCCGGTTGCGCAGCGATCCTCTACTTCGTCCTGCGCAGCCTAGAGCGCAACGGTACACGGGCCCGGATGCACGACGTGTCCGAGGACCGGAAGTTCGCCCTTGAACTGCGCATCCAACTAGCTTTGCTGTTCGCACTTGCAGGGCTGGCCGTCGCAGGGCATGTCTCCATCATGCTGGCAGGGTTTTCCTTCGGTCTGGTGGTCTCCGCCGTCGGCGAGCCGCGGCGCCTGGCGCATCAGCTGTTTGCGGTGAACGACGGATTTCTGGGGCCCGTGTTCTTCGTCTGGCTGGGCGCATCCTTGGATTTGAGCGCCTTGGCTGGCAGTCCCCGGATGATCCTCCTGGGGTTGTGCTTGGGAATCGGCACACTGCTGGTGCACGCAAGCCTGCGGATTCTGGGCCAACCACTGCCGCTGGCACTGATGTCGGCATCCCAGCTGGGTGTTCCAGTCGCCGCCGCCACTATCGGCTCACAATTGCACTTGCTGGAACCCGGCGAAGCAGCGGCCATAATCCTGGGGGCCCTCCTCAGCATCGGAGCGAGCGCTGCGGCAGGCGCCCGGGCAGCACTCGCGTACGGAATGCGCATGCAAAAAGCGCCCTAGCGTGCCGCCCGCGGCCGCAAGGAGCGGCCAAGGCAGCCCTGGGTAACCACGTCAGAAGAACCCTGCTGTTCCGCGGCCGAAGCCGTCTCTCCAAAGGCTGACCGGCTACAGCTTGTCCGTTTTGTCTTCTCCCTTGTGTCCGCCGCCGCGGAGGTTTTCCTGGACCTTGCCGAAAAGATCCTTGATGGTGGACTCGGTGTTCGTCAGCATGTCCGGCTGGAGATACACATGCTGAGTGCCAGGGAGGCTGTAACTGGACTGCAGGCCGCCGCTTCCTTCCACACCCCGCAAGGCAATGGTGACTCCGCCTTCCTTCCGGGCTATCGCGCCAATCTTGCCGAACACAAGTGTGAATTCGTCCGGTTCGAAGCTGACCGTCTGACCCACATGCGTCCGGTTGAGCTCGCTGGCCAAAACCGCTTTTTCGTTGCCAGTGCCTGAGTAGTTCATCGTGTTCTCCCTGAGGTAGTTGGCGACTTACGCCAGCAGTCTAGCCGGGCCCCATGTCCGGGTACATACCCCGACGAACCAGCAGGGGAACGTCCCAAAATCCACCCCAACTTGGGGCCAGGAGGCGGCCCTGCGAGACTGGACCCGAAGCCACCGTGACCTTCCAGGAGCCCACATGACGCCCGATCACCGCACCTCCGCCCGGCCGAACCGCATCACTGAACTCCTTGGTACGGACGTTCCGGTGGTTCTGGGGCCCTTCGGCGGAGTATCGTCGGTGGAGCTTACGGCAGCAGTGAGCGACGGCGGCGGGCTGGGTTCCTACGGCCTGTACGGCTACAGCTCCGACGCCATCCTCACCACCGCGGCCCAGCTCAGGAACGCCACTGCCAAGCCGTTCGCCCTCAACCTCTGGATTCCCACCGGCGACGAAACCACTTCCATCCCACACACGGACTTCGACCAGTACGTCGGAACGCTGAAGCCCTACTTCGACGAAGTGGGGCTCCCCCTTCCGGAAATGCCCGGCCAATACATGCCGGACTACGACGAGCAGGTGGCTGCCACGCTCGAGGCGGGTCCCGCCGTCGTGAGTTTTGTCTTCGGCGTACCGGCCCCGGAACTTGTGGAGGAGGCCCATCGCCTTGGAATTGTACTGATCGGCACCGCCACCACCGTGGCCGAAGCAGTTGCCCTGGAAGCCGGCGGCGTGGATGCCGTGGTTGCCAGCGGCATGGAGTCCGGCGGCCACCGGGTCTCTTTTCTGAAGCCCGCGGAAGAATCCCTTATTGGCACCTTCGCTCTGGTGCCCCAGGTAGTGGACGCCATCAGGATCCCGGTGATCGCTGCCGGCGGCATCGCGGACCACCGCGGCTACGCTGCCGCACGGGCCCTCGGCGCAGACGCAGTCCAGGTGGGCTCGGCGTTCCTGGCTACCCGGGAATCCGCCGCCGTGCCGGCCTATCGACACCTCCTCCACAGCGCGGCCGCAGGGGAAACAGTGCTCACACGCGTTCTGAGCGGTCGATTGGCGCGCGGCATCCCCAATCGCATCATCGGCGAACTCTCGCAAGTCACGGAAAGAGCCCCCTTCCCCGTCCAGAACTGGCTGACCGGCCGTTTCCGGCCGCAAGCGGCGGCCCAGGGCAACACGGAGCTGATGTCGCTGTGGGCAGGCCAGGCCACGCCACTGATTCGCCACGAAACTGCCGCTGAAGTGCTGTCCGAACTCCTCGCCGGGAGCGCGGTTTAGTAAGCTCCCCAATAACCCGCGGAACAAACAAAGGCCAATCCCCAACGAGGACCGGAGGCACATCCCTTGACCAAAAGAACCGGCAAGTCCAAGACCAAAAGCAAGAACCAGCGGCACCTCAAGGCGGTACCGTCGGCCCCCAAGATGCCCCTGCAACTGGTTTTGAACCATCGGGTGATTGATTCGATGGCCGTTGACTTCATTCAGCACACCACTGAATTCCCTGATCCTGCCGACGCCTTCGAGTGCCTCGAGCTGGTCAAACTCTTCCTCACCGCACAGCACGCCATCAACGGAACGAGCTCAGCCACGGCCATTGACAGTGAGGGCGTGGAGGCCGCGGCCGGATCGATAGCGGTGTCCCTGGACCCTGAAGAATTTGATGATGCGTTCCACAACATCTACTTCGCATTGCACTCTTTTATCCACTTCCTGAAGGGGACCGGCCGCTGGACCGGCTCCGCGGAAGCTTATGAGGAACTCCATTCGGCACTCGGAAGCGGCATCGCCTCAGCAACCCCGAGCCTTCCGGACATCCAGGTGCCTGACCTCAGCGACGAGGAGCAGGACGCCGCCTTCGAAGCCATGCCGCTCATCCAGCGGGCCTCCTCCCTCCTGGAATGGCTGGGAACGGGCAAGGACGTCACCAGTACCGGCGCCCTGCGGCTGAAGGACATCGAGCCGGCCGCCGCAGCAGTCGGCGTCCTGGCCCGCGGAAAGCGCGCTGCGGGGCGACCTGCGGCGCTTTTCGAGCTGGAAGCTGCTGAGGGCCGGCCGCAAACGCTGCAAGTGGGCACGATGCATGACGTGCCAGTGCTCCGCGAAATCTGGGCGGCACTGGTGGGTACCGGCCTGATCAAGCTCGGCTCCACCCGTGCCGTTCCAAGCCAGGAAGCAGCCGCTTGGAACAGCGCAAAAATCGAAGACCGGCTCGCCCTCCGCCGGGCGCTTTCGTTGGTTGTCCTCGTTGGAGTCCTCACCGATGTGGATCAGGTGTGGGACCAGGAAGCAGTCGCCGGCACGCTGCTGGCCGTCCTTGCGTATGGCAGCACCGACGAGCCGATGCCCGTGGCCGAACTCGAAAGTCTGGCATCGATGGACCTTGCGGGCTCCTTCCTGAGTGACACCGATCTTGAGAACACCTATCCGGGGGACACCGACGTCGACGATCCGGAATCCGACGCGGCCAATCTCCATGCAACCGGCTTCGAAGAAATCTACGCGTCGTTCGCGGCCTTTGAGGCAAAGCATAAACTCACCTTGCTCGCTGAGCTCGGGCTGGTGGAGACCGGCACGGACTATGTTGTTCCACCCGTGGCCATCCAGTGCGTCCAGCAGGCCATGGGGTTCCTGAATCCCGCGGACCAGCCAGCCCAGGTGCTGGATTCCGGGTCCAACGTCGTCGCCCTGCATGGCCCGCCACGGAGCGGCCGCCCGCCTCAAGGCCGGTAGAATCTGAACGTCGCCGCGGGCCCCCACAGTGGCCCGCACCAGCCGGCACGCTGCCGCCAGCATCGAATCCAGGGAGGATCCGTGCGAACTCACCATGCCCGGGCTCCCTTCCATTCCCTCCGTGCCGCGTCGCTGTCCACGGGGATCCTGGCCCTCGCCTCCGGGGCACACGTCCTGGGCGGCGGTGATCTCCCAGCCCCAGGCATCCTGCTCGCCGTCCTCGCACTGACAGTCCTGACGGCCAACACCGCCACCCGGCTAAAGCTGAATGTCGCCACCATGACCACCGTGCTGGGTGCCGGGCAGTTCGCACTGCACGAAGTGTTCACGACCTTCAGCGGTCCGGTCCAAACAGGCAGCCACGCGCCTGCGGCCGCCCACCACCTTTCCGGCGCAGCCATCCCCACGCTGGACGCCGGTCACATCCACGCCGCGGGTTCGCCCGCGGGCATCCTGATGCTCGCGGCCCACACCGTGGCAACCGTCGCGTGCGCGCTCCTCCTCGCCAAGGGTGAGGCTGCCCTCTGGTCACTCGCGGTGTGGCTCGGGCCCGTCGTCCGGCTCCCCGAAGCATTAGCGCCCGACGCCGGTCCCCTGCCGGCGGTGCCCGGCCCACCGGCGGCTCTCCCCCACCTCCCCTGGCGGAACCTCAGGCAACACAGCCGGCGCGGCCCGCCTTCCGTCGTCGCGCTTCCCTGACCCAGCCCGTACCGGACCCACCGCTGGACGGGCCCAACCCCTCTACCTCCGCACGCCCGAAACGGGCGTGCGTCCGAAAGGCCCACCCATGAACACCACCGTCCTCCGCCGTGCCCTCACCTCGGCCGCCGCCGCTGCCGGCACCGCCGCCCTCCTGCTCACCGCCGCCGCCGGCGCGTCGGCCCACGTTGGCGTCACCCCGGACAAGACCGCGGCCAACTCCTACGCGCTGCTGACCTTCGGCATCCCGCACGGTTGCGAGGAGTCCAGCACCACCAAGGTGGCCATCACGCTGCCGGCAGAGCTCAACGACGCCCAGCCCACGGTGAACCCGAACTGGACCGTGGAAAAGGTGACTGAACAGCTCGCCGAGCCCAAAAAACTGGCCGACGGCTCGTCCATCACCAAGCGAACCAGCCAGATCGTCTACACGGCTAGGACCCTGCTGGCCCACGAACTGCGCGACGCCCTGGTGCTGTCCGTGAAGCTCCCCGACGCCGCCGGCTCCACGCTCTACTTCCCCACCCTGCAGAGCTGCGAAACGGGGCTGACGAACTGGTCTGAGATCGCCACGGACGGCCAGGACCCGCACTCCCTGAAGGCGCCGGCTCCGTCCATCACCATTTCTGAGGCAGCGGACGCCCACGCCGCAGACGGCCACGCGGCCGCCACGGGCGACGCCGCTTCCACCGATACCCAGCAGGCAGCCGCCGTGACCGACAGCGGTGCGGACGCCCGCAGTTGGGCAGGCCTCGCCGCCGGCCTCGGCGGACTGGCCCTCGGCGGTGCCGCGTTTGTGCGGAGCGGCGCCACGCGCAAGCAGGCGGCCGGGACCTCCGGCCAGTAACAGCCCTCACCAGGCAATTTGATGCCCGGATCATCACGATCCGGGCATCAAATCGCCCACTGGATACGCGTCGTCGTTGACTCACGCAACCCCTGCCGCGAAGGTTATGGCATGAGGTCTCAGCGAATTTCACAAGGGTTTTTGATTACGACGGCGGCTGCCGCGGCGGCACTGATGCTCACCGCATGCGTTCCAAGCCAGGCGCAACCGCAGGGCACCAGGGAACCCGCCACGGGCTCAGCCAGCCCCACGGCGTCCTCGGCGGCTCCCAGCACGTCGCAGCCGCCGTCGTCGTCCGCTCCTCCAACGAGCGCGGGTCCGGCACTCTGCAAGGCCGCATCCCTCTCCGCGGCCACTGACGCCACCGGCGGCGGGGCCGCCGGCAGCGTCTACATGACCCTGACCCTGACCAATATCGGCACCGAACCGTGTCTCCTGACGGGCTACCCCGGAGTGTCCCTCACAGCGGACGCCAACGGTGCCCCCATCGGCGCCCCAGCCAAACGCGACGAGTCCACCCCCGTTGCCGACGTTCTGCTGGCGCCCGGCCAGGGTGGGAACGCCGTCCTCCGTTATACCCAGGCGGGCAACTACTCCGACTGCGCGCTGACCCCCGCGGCGGGTTACCGGATCTACCCGCCGAAAGATACGGCGTCGCTGTTCCTCGCCGAGCCAAGGCAGGCCTGCAGCAACGCAGCGATCGAACTGTTGACCATCGGAGCCTTCCAGTCGTCCTAGATGATATGGGCGTAACCGCCGATAGTCAGTAGACTTAGCTTCCATGACGTCCATCTGGTTGGACCGCGGGAACGCCTTCAGCCCTGACCCCTTCAACGCAGGCACGAAGTACGACACTGTGGTGGCCGGGGCGGGACTGACCGGACTGGTCACCGCGCTGTTGCTGGCCCGGTCCGGGCAGAAGATCCTGGTGATCGAAGCCCGGTTCCCGGGGGCTGCCACTACCGGAAATACGACGGCCAAGGTCAGCCTGCTGCAGGGGACCGTCCTGGCCGCTTTGTCCCGGCAGTATTCGGACAAGCAGGTCCAGGCCTACGTGGACGCCAACCGGGAGGGGCAGGCCTGGTTGCTGCGCTACCTCGACGAGAACGGCGTCCCCTACCAACGCCGGCACGCCTACACGTACGCCACCACCGGCGGGGGTGCCGAGAAGCTCCGTGAGGAGCTGATCGCGGCAACCACCGCTGGACTCAACGTGGAGTACGTGCTCGACGCCGGCCTCCCCTTCCCCATCCAGGGCGCCTTGCTGCTGGCGGACCAGGCCCAGACCAACCCGATGGATGTTCTGGACACGCTCCTGGGTGACATCCGTGCCCGGGGCGGCAGTGTGGCGGGCGGGGTCCGGCTGCGGGATGTCAGCGGAAGCGGGCCCCTGACAGTCCAGACGGATCAGGGCACCGTCACGGCCGAGCACGTTGTGCTGGCCACCGGGATCCCGGTACTTGACCGGGGCCTCTACTTCGCGAAGCTGAAGCCGCACCGGTCCTATGCGGCGGCGCTGGAACTGGCGCCCGGCCTCACTCCGCCGCCGGGCATGTACCTTTCCGCCGAGGAGCCCACGCATTCCCTCCGCGACTACGAGGCGGACGGACGCAGGCTCCTGCTCGTGGGCGGGCACGGGCATCACGTGGGGCGGACCTCGTCGGAAAAGTCCCACCTGGCGGACCTGCTCGGCTGGGCGGGGACACACTTCCCCGGCGCCGCGGCCACCCACACGTGGTCCGCGCAGGACTACCAGGCCACCAACCTCATGCCGTTCTTTGGCAAACTGCCGCGAGGGCGGGGACGGATTCTTTTCGGCACCGGCTACAACAAGTGGGGCATGACGAACGCCGTGGCGGTCGCCCTTGGGATTTCTGCCGACATCCTGGGCGGCCAGCTCCCGTGGGCGGACACCATCCATCACCGGGTCACGTCGGCCGCCGGCGCGTTCTCGGCCGTGGCCGTCAACGCCAAGGTGGCTGCGACGCTGGCCACCGGCTGGCGGAAGCTCGCTTCTGACGGGACGCCACCGCCCGACGGCGAAGGGAAAGTCTTCCGCGACGGCATCCGGCCGGTGGCGGTCTCCACAGTGGACGGAACCACGTGCAGGCTCTCCGCCGTCTGCACCCACCTCGGCGGAATCGTGCACTGGAACGACAGTGAGCTGACTTGGGACTGCCCACTCCACGGTTCCCGTTTCAGCCGTGACGGCCAGCTTCTCGAGGGACCCGCCACGAAGAACCTCCCCCGGGCAGGGCAGGGTTGATTGGTCCATCCCGCGGGTCCGGCCGTCCTGGCCCTGGCAATCGTGGACCCCGGAACCCTGTCAGTGGGGTAGGGCATGATGGAGGAATGCAGGAGCAGCTACCGCCGGGAGCGCGTCCGGACGCCGTGCCCGGCCCTCAAATGGGCCGGTTCAGCCGCCCCACCCGCGACTGGTTTTTGGGCGCCTTTGCGGAGCCAACCCCTGCCCAGGAGGGTGCTTGGGACGCCATCGCCTCAGGGTCGCATGCCCTGGTTGTAGCCCCCACCGGCTCCGGCAAAACGCTCGCCGCTTTTCTGTGGGCCCTTGACCGGCTGCTCGTTTCGGCTCCTGCCCCGGCCCAGGAACTGCCCAGGCTGGACGCCGCGCCCGCCAAAGGCCGCCGCGGTTCCCGGCCGCCCAAGCGCAAAACCCGGGTCCTGTACATCTCACCGCTGAAGGCCCTTGGGGTGGACGTCGAGCGGAACCTGCGCGCGCCCCTGATCGGCATCACGCAGACGGCCATGCGGCTGGATCTGCCCGCTCCGCTCATCACCGTGGGGGTCAGGTCCGGGGACACGACGACGGCGGACCGGCGTTCGCTGCTCAGCAACCCGCCGGACATCCTGATCACCACGCCGGAATCGCTGTTCCTGATGCTCACCTCCAAGGCCCGGGAAACCCTCACCGAGGTGGACACCGTGATCGTGGACGAGGTCCACGCCGTTGCCGGAACCAAACGGGGCGCGCATCTGGCGGTCTCCCTGGAACGGCTGGATGCCTTGCTGCCGAAGCCCGCCCAGCGGATCGGGCTGTCGGCCACGGTGGAACCGCGGGAGCTGGTGGCCCAGTTCCTGGCCGGATCCGCGCCGGTGGCGATCGTAGCGCCGCCGTCGCGGAAAAACTGGGACCTGACCGTGTCCGTGCCTGTGGAGGATATGTCGGATCTCCAGGGTGCGGCGGGCGCCTTTGACTCCGGGCCGGCCTCCGGGCTGCAGCCACAGGCGTCGATCTGGCCCCATGTGGAGGAAAAAATTGTCGACCTGGTGCTGGCCAACCAGTCCACCATCGTTTTTGCCAACTCGCGCCGCCTGGCTGAGCGGCTCACGGCGCGGCTGAATGAGGTCTACGCTGAACGTCAGCTGGTGGCCGTCGGTGGCGGCTGGGACCCGCCGGCCGCGGAGCCGGGGCTTCCAAGCATTCCCACATCCACGTCCACGCCGGCCCACATGATGGCGCAGGCCGGCAGCACCGCTGGAGCAGATCCGTTGCTGGCCCGCGCCCACCACGGGTCAGTCTCCAAGGACCAGCGGGCCATGATCGAGGATGACCTGAAGTCCGGCCGGCTGCGGTGCGTTGTGGCCACGTCGTCCCTGGAACTCGGCATCGACATGGGTGCGGTGGATCTGGTGGTGCAGGTGGAGTCGCCGCCGTCGGTGGCCAGCGGCCTGCAGCGCGTAGGCCGTGCCGGGCACCAGGTCGGCGAAATCTCCCAGGGCGTGCTTTTCCCCAAGCACCGTGCGGACCTGGTGCACACTGCCATCACGGTCGAACGGATGCTCGAGGGAAAGATCGAGCGGCTTTTTGTGCCTGCCAACCCGCTGGACATCCTGGCCCAGCAGACCGTGGCTGCCACGGCGCTGGGCAGCATCGATGTGGAGGAGTGGTTCGCCACGGTCCGGCGGTCAGCGCCCTTCGCGTCCCTTCCCCGCTCGGCGTACGAGGCAACCCTGGACCTGCTGGCGGGCCGCTATCCCTCCGACGAATTCGCCGAACTGCGGCCGCGGATTATCTGGGACCGGAACGCCGGCACCATCGAAGGCCGGCCCGGCGCCCAGCGGCTGGCCGTTGTCTCCGGCGGCACCATCCCTGACCGCGGTTTGTTCGGCGTCTACATCGTCGGCACCGAAGTTGAGGGCTCGGCCTCACCGTCCGGTGATGGCAAGACGTCCACCCCCTCCCCGGCCAAGGGAGGCCGCCGCGTGGGCGAGTTGGACGAAGAGATGGTGTACGAGTCCAGGGTGGGCGATATCTTTGCCCTCGGCGCCACCAGCTGGAAAATCGAAGACATTACGCACGACCGTGTCCTGGTCTCCCCGGCCTTCGGCCAGCCCGGCAAGCTGCCGTTCTGGAAAGGCGACTCCCTGGGCAGGCCGGTGGACCTGGGCCGGGCACTCGGCACATTCATCCGCGAACTGTCAGCGTCCGACGTCGGCCCTGCCACGGAGCGCTGTACGGCCAGCGGGCTGGACGCGTTCGCCGCGAACAACCTCATCCAGTACCTGAGCGAGCAAAAGCTCGCCACCGAAGTGGTCCCCAGCGATACCACCCTGGTGGTGGAACGCTTCCACGACGAACTCGGTGACTGGCGGGTTATCCTCCACAGCCCGTTTGGGATGCCGGTGCACGCGCCGTGGGCACTCGCCGTCGGGCAGCGGCTCCACCAGCGGTACGGTATGGACGGATCCGCCATGGCGGCTGACGACGGCATCGTGCTCCGCGTCCCCATGATGGAGGACGAACCGCCCGGAGCCGAGCTGTTCCTGTTCGATCCCGAGGAACTGGAGCAGATTGTCACCGCGGAAGTGGGCGGCAGCGCGCTGTTTGCCTCGCGGTTCCGGGAATGCGCCGCTCGTGCCCTGCTGCTGCCCCGCCAAACGCCGGGCAAGCGGCAGCCACTGTGGCAGCAGCGCCAACGGTCCGCGCAACTGCTCGACGTCGCGCGGAAATACCCCACTTTCCCGATCGTGCTGGAAACCGTCCGCGAATGTCTCCAGGACGTGTACGATCTCCCGGCGCTGAAGGACATCGCAGCCTCCGTGGAACGCCGCGAGTTGAGGATCGTCGAGATCACCACGCAGCAGCCGTCGCCGTTCGCCAAGTCCCTGCTGTTCGGGTACGTGGCCCAGTTCCTCTACGAGGGTGACTCTCCCCTGGCCGAGCGCCGGGCCGCAGCACTGGCGTTGGATTCGACGCTGTTGAATGAGCTGCTCGGACGCGTGGAACTCCGTGAGTTGCTCGATGCGAAAGTCATCGACGCTACCGAGTTCGAACTCCAGCGGCTTGCACCGGACCGCCGTGCCCGCGGAATGGAAGGTGTGGCGGACCTGCTCCGGTTGCTCGGTCCGCTGACACCGGACGAAGTGGCCTCCCGGTTGGAAGGGGTGGTTGAGGCCGCCCCGGTGGTTGAGCCTGTCGAAACCCCGCATGCCGATACCGCCTTTGCCACCGCCCACTTGACCGCCCTGCAGCGCGCCAACCGCGCCATCAAGGTAAACATCGGTGGTGCCGAACGATTTGCCGCTGTCGAGGACGCAGCGCGCCTGCGGGATGCCATCGGCGTGCCGCTGCCCATGGGCGTGCCCCTGGCCTTCATCGAACCGGTGGCCGATCCGCTCGGCGATCTTGTCTCCCGTTACGCCCGTACCCACGGACCATTCACCGCGATGGAAGCTGCCGCGCGGCTGGGCCTCGGCGTTGCTGTAGTCGGCACCGCGCTGAAGCGGCTCGCGGCCGACGGCCGTGTGGTCGAAGGCGAGTTCCGGCCGCACGCTGCGTCGCCGGAAAGCCCAGCCGTCGGACCTGATGGACAGCCCCAGCCGGTCCCCCAGGGACAACAACAGGAACACCAACAACCCAGCACCAGCGAGTGGTGCGACGCCGAAGTCCTCCGGAAGCTCCGCCGTCGTTCGCTGGCTGCGTTGCGCGCCGAAGTTGAACCGGTGGACGCGGCCGCCTACGGACGTTTCCTCCCTGTCTGGCAACATGTCCGTACCCCCGGCTCCGGCCGCGGTCAGCCGTCCCTGCGCGGTCTGGACGGAATCGTCACGGCAATCGACCAGCTGTCCGGCGTGCCGGTCCCCGCGTCGGCGTGGGAGCCGCTGCTGCTGGCCAGCCGGGTTTCCAACTACCAGCCCGCCATGCTGGACGAACTCATGGCCGCCGGTGAAGTCCTCTGGTCCGGTGCGGGAGCACTCCCCGGCAACGACGGCTGGGTCAGCATGCACTTGGCCGATTCGGCCGACCTGACCCTGAACCCGGCCATCGATTACGAGCCAGGAGATGCACAGCAGCGGCTGCTGGATCACCTGCGAAAAAACGGCGGGGGCTACTTCTTCCGGCAACTGACGGACGTCGCCGGCGGAATGGACTCGGTGCTGAGCGACCAGGACGTGGTTTCGGCGCTATGGGATCTGGCCTGGGCCGGGAGGATCACCGGGGACACCTTCGCGCCGATCCGCGCCCTCATCGCCGGCGGCCATACCGCCCACCGCCAAGTGGCCAAAGCACCCCGGTCACGCGCCCCCAGGTTAAGCAGGCTGGGCCGCTCCCACGGCACCGGCCTGTTAGGTTCCTCGGGGCTCGGCTCGGCCGGCCTCAGCGGCGGGCGGTACGGCTCCGCGGCCGGCGGTGCGGCCACGCCGGCGATGGCCGCCGGACGGTGGTCGGCGCTGCCTTTGCCCGAGCTGGATCCCACCATCCACGCCCGCGCCACGGCCGAACTGTTGCTGGACCGGTATGGCGTGGTGACGCGGGGATCAGTGATGGCGGAGCAGATTCTGGGCGGCTTTGGCCTGATGTACAAGGTCCTGGCCCGGCTGGAGGAGGCTGGCCGCTGCCGGCGCGGGTACTTCATCGAACACCTCGGTGCAGCCCAGTTCGCCGTCCCGGCCACCGTGGACCGGCTGCGGTCCTATTCCGAGGACAGCCAGCTCGCGAAGCCCGAACCTATTGCCCTCGCCCTCGCGGCCACCGATCCGGCCAACCCGTACGGCGGGGCTCTGTCGTGGCCTGCCCTCAATGTCGAGGCCGGCACCGGCCACCGTCCCGGACGGAAAGCCGGTGCCCTGGTGGTGCTGGTTAACGGCGCCCTGATCCTCTACGTGGAGCGAGGCGGCAAAACCCTCCTTGCATTCAGTGAAGACGAAGCCATCCTGTCTGCTGCAGGCACCGCGCTGGTAGGAGTGGTCACCCGCGGTGCTGTTGACAAGCTGATCATGGAAAAAGTCAACGGCCACGGCATCCTGGACACTGCCGTCGCCAAAGCACTGGCTGCCGCGGGCGCCTACTCCACTCCCAAGGGGCTGAGGATCCGTGCCTGAGGGGGACTCCGTCTGGCGGGCCGCTGCCCAGCTCCACCGCGCCCTGGCCGGACAGACGCTCACCGCCTCGGATTTCAGGGTGCCCCGTTTTGCCACGCTGAACCTGGCCGGGTGGACCGTGACAGAAGTGGTGCCGCGTGGCAAACACCTCCTCATGCGTGTGGTGGAACCTTTTGGGCAAGGCCCGGACGGGGAGGGTGGTGGCGCCAAGCGTCCGGGCGCACAGGGCCCCGTTCAACACAGTGCAGAGCAGCGAAAGCTCACCATTCATTCGCACCTGAAAATGGAAGGCGCTTGGCAGGTCTATCCACCCGGCGGACGCTGGCGAAAGCCGGGATTCACGGCCCGGTGCGTGCTGCGCACTGCGGTGGCGGACGCCGTCGGCTTCTCGTTGGGAATTGTGGAAGTTGTGCGCACCGCCGATGAGGACAAGATCGTGGGTCATCTGGGACCGGATCTCCTGGGCACGGACTGGGACCCGGCCGAAGCCGAACGTCGGATGGTCGCGGCGCCGGACGTCCCCGTCGGTGTGGCCCTGCTGGATCAGCGCAACCTCGCGGGCATCGGCAACATCTACCGCTGCGAAACCTGCTTCCTGTCCGGCATCCACCCGGCTTCGCCCGTCTCCGCCGTCGTCGACCTCCGGACCATGATGGCCGATGCTAAGCAACTGCTCGAAGCGAACCTCGGCCCGGGACGGCGGGTCACCATCCTGAATCCGCGCGGCATGCCGGTGGGAAGAATGGCCGGCCGGCCCGGATACTGGGTCTACCGCCGCGAACACCAGCCGTGCCTTAAATGCGGCACCCCCGTCCGCCGCAGTGTTTTGGGGAAGCCCAACGGCGAGGAAGAGCGGGACATCTATTTCTGCCCGCATTGCCAGCCGCGGCTGGCCTAGGTGTATCAACCACGGGCGTTAAAACCGGCTGAACCACGGGCGTTAGGGCCGTTGCCGGTCAGGCTCCCGGGACTCGGGCGCCACAGCTGCGTCCTTGACTGCGTCCTTGGCTGAGGCCGGGACCATGAACCAAGGCAGCAGCATCTGAACCAGCGGGCCGATGGCCAGGGCGTAGAGCACCGTGCCCACTCCGACCGATCCGCCCAGCAGCCAGCCGACCCCCAGCACCACCACTTCGATCAGCGATCGTGACAGTCGCACGGACCAGCCGGTCCGCCGTGCCAGGCCGGTCATCAGCCCGTCGCGGGCGCCGGGGCCAAGGCGTGCACCGATGTAGCAGGCCGAAGCAATTCCGTTGAGCACAACCGCTCCGGCCAGCATGGCGATCTGGCCTCCCAGGTGCGCAAAAGCGGGGATCAGTGCCAGCCCAACGTCGGCGCACACGCCTACCAGCACGGCATTGGCCAGCGTTCCGAAGCCGGGCTTCTGGCGCAGCGGGATCCAGAGCAGGAGCACCAGGAAACTCACCGCCACCACCACCGTGCCGATGCTGAACCCGCTCAAACGGGCCAGGCCCTGATGGAATACGTCCCAGGGGTCCAACCCGAGGCCGGCACGGATAAACATAGCCAGGGAGATGCCATACATCGCGAGGCCGATAAGGAGCTGGGTGACTCTGCGGGTCATCATCAAAATATACTCGTCCCAGGACAGACTCGACGCCGACCCGCAGCTCCGGCGCACGCTCACAGCGGCGCCGCATGGGGCGACCGCCTAAGCCTTGGACGCGATAATGGTTTGGCGACACGGAAATGGCCTGGCGACTCGCGGATACCGGTGTCGCCTGACCGTTTGCGCGTCGCCGGGGAAGATGCGCGTCCTGAGCGGACCTTCGTCAGGAACCCGTTCAAGGCCTCTGTGGGCAGCACCAGCCCCGAGGCAGGCAGAGTAGGACCCGCAAAGTAGAATGGACCAGTGATGCAATCCCCCCTCCCCGTGCGCGACGGCGTCAACGCCACCCGCCTGCGCCTGCCGGACGAGGGACCGTGGACCACCGCGATGGACTACATGATGCACCGCTGGGGCCACATCGATCCGCAGGGCATCGAGGACAGGTTCGACGCCGGCGAGATCGTGGGCGAAGGCGGTATCCGATTGGACCGGGCCACCAGGCTCGAGGATCATACCTTCATCTGGTACTACCGGACCCTGCCTCCAGAGACCCGCATCCCGGTGGACATCACCATCCTGCACCAGGACGCACACCTGCTGGTGGTGGACAAGCCGCACTTCCTGCCCACCACCCCGGGCGGCACGTACATCCAGGAATCGGCCCTGGTCCGGCTGCGGAACCAGCTGGACCTGCCGGACCTGATCCCCATGCACCGTCTGGACCGCATGACCGCCGGCGTGCTCCTGCTGTCCACCAACCCGGAGACGCGCGGCAAATACCAGGTGCTCTTCGAGAAGCGCCAGGTCCAGAAGGAGTACGAGTGCGTCGCCGCCGCGGAACCCGCTGCGGGCTACCCCGCCGTCGACTTCCCTGTGGTGGTGCGCAACCGGATGACTAAGTCCCGCAGCTACCTGCTGGCCGAAGTGATCGCCGGCGAACCGAACGCGGAGACCCGGATCGATCGGCTGGAAACGTTCGACGGCGCCGCCTCCCCGCGTGCCGGTGTCACCGCGACCGGCGGGAGCCACGGTGCGTCCCGGCTTGCGCGCTACCAGTTGGAGCCGCACTCCGGGAAGACGCACCAGCTGAGGGTTCACATGGCATCGCTGGGCCTGGGCATCGTCAACGACGCGTTCTACCCGGACCTGCTGGACAAGGCTCCCGACGACTACACCAAACCCCTGCAGCTCCTCGCCCGGGGCATCCGCTTTGTGGACCCCATCATCAAAAAGCCTGTGGAATACCGCAGCCGGCTGGACCTCAGCGAAGCTGCTCAAACGGCGAGTTGATCAAACACAGGTGATCGACAACAGGGTGCTCCAACACGGCGCTAATCAAAAACCGCGTTAAAGGCGTCCGCCATGTCGGAGCTGAACAGCACAAACTCCACCAGCTCAACCGCGCTGGCCGCCTGCGAGGCACCAAACCCGGTGACGGCGTCGTACGCGGCTTCTGCCACCTGACGCCCTGCCCAACCGTAAACGCCGCCGCCCACCGCCGGGAACGCGACGGAAGCAGCACCCAGCGACTCCGCCAGCCGCAGGCTTTCGCTGAAGCACGAAACCAGCAGCGCGCTGTTGGTCTGCCCGGCACGCCGGTTTGGCCCCACCGTATGGATGACCCAGCGGGCCGGGAGCCGGAACCCGGGAGTGGCGACAGCGGCGCCCACGGCGAGCCCGTGCGGGAGGTCTGTGTCGCGGAGTTCGCGGCAGGCTGCCAGCAGCCCGGGCCCGGCGGCCCGGTGGATGGCGCCGTCCACGCCGCCGCCGCCCAGGAGCGACGAGTTTGCCGCGTTCACGATCACGTCCACGGCCCGGGTGGTGATGTCGGCCTGGAGAATGCTGATCCGCATGCCGCCAGTTTCGCACATGCAGGCTTGCGGATAACCGTGCCCGCTAGTTCGGGAACAGCTCACAACCCCTGCATCACGGCAGCCGAGGCACGCAGCCAGGCCTCGCGGGCGCCCGGCTGCAGTGCCTGGTAGTTTAGCGGACCGCCGGAGACCAGTGAACTATCGTAGGGAACATCGAGGACTTCCCTCGTCACGCTCTCGAAATGCGCCCGTGTCCGCCGATGCAGCTCTAGATCGGTCTGCCGCGACGGTGCGGCAAGTAGGGTCACAGCGTTGCTGACCTTGGCCTCGTAGCCGCGCTCGCGCAGCCCGTCCACAAGCCAGACAGCACTGGCCACGGTGTCTTCCCTCAGGGTGGAAATGATGACCAGCTCGTCCGCCGCCGCTACCGCCGCTTCCCAGTTGGAGGACCGCATGTTGTTGCCGGTGTCCACCATAATGATCCGGTAGAAGCGGCGCAGCGCAGAGTGCAGCCGGTCAAACTCACGGCTTCCGATGGTGGCGGCTCCTGCGGCGTCCTCGTCCGAGGCCAGCACGTCGAAGTGTGCGGAACCCTGGTACCGGACATAGCGGTCCAGGTCCCCGATACGGCCCAGGACGGGGTCCTCGAAGCGGTCCACCTCATGCATCAGGTCAACTGCCGTGCCCGTGTGCCCGGCCAGCGGTGCCCGCCACCCCAGCGTGCCCCGCGTTTCATTGTTGTCCCACGCGAGCGTGTAACCGCCGCGCTGGATGCCGAGCGTCGCGGCAAGAAGCAGCGTGGCGGTGGTTTTGTGCGCGCCGCCCTTGGGGTTGACCACCACCACCGTCCTGGGGCCATCCAGCCGGCGTTGTACGTCTTCGACGGCCCTCAGGTGGATGAGTTCGCGAAGCCCTGGACCCGGGCTGATCGAATTGCGGCTGAGCCGCCGGACTGCACCCTGCCAGCCAGCTTCGGCCAGTGCCGATGGCGGAGTGGGCCGGTCGGCGAGGAAGTCCCGGAGGGTGGGGACGCCGTCGTCGCGCTTCCCTGCGGACGGGACGTCGTCGCCTTGCTTGGCCGCTGGAGCCTGCAACGGTGCGGGAGGCACGTCGTCGTGGGGCATGGCCGCGGGAGAGACTGCGACAGCCATGGCGGACCTTCCTTTCAGTAGTGGCTTGCCTGTCTCCGGCCGCTGCCCCGCCCTGAAATGCCGTGGCACACCGACCGTTGGCTCCGCCGTTGTACTCCACAGGCGCCTGGCGAGGCGCCGCAGGAGAGCGAGCAGGACAGTCAGCAGCCGGTACAGCAGAATGGCCAGGCCCACCACGGGCACGGACAACATGAGGATGGACACGATGGACAGCGCCGCAGCAGGCGGGTCACCGGCCTCGACCGCGGCGCCGGCCAGCCCCGCGTGCAGCCGGATGGAAGTGGCCGTCTGCTCAATGATGGCGGGCAGGTTGAATAGCATCCAGCCGCACGCCAGGAACAGGAGCGGCACGACGGTGACAACCCAGATGGTGACGATGCGGCGGGCAAAGGGGCGGAGCTCAAGTACCCGCGGATCGAGGGGGCGGCCGGGAACAAGGCTCAGCAGCACGGGCCGGATCCGGTTGAAGAGGTCCGGAACGCCGGCAATATCGGCCAGCACGAAGTAGCCGTCAAAGCGCAGCGTCGGAACCAGCTGCTGGATCATCTGGAAATGCATCAGACCCGCCGCCAGCAGAAAGAATCCCTGCTCCGTCAGCAGATACGCCCCACCCAGGCCGATGAGGCAGAGGCAGTTGAAGTACAGTCCACCAAGATCCGTGCGGATCCTGCCCGTCCGTCCCAGCCGGTAAGAGTCGGTGACGTTGGTGAAGAATGCGGGAAAGACCAGATAAACGCCGACGCCGATCACCCCTGGCCTGGCGCCCCCGTACCGGCACGCCGTGGCATGGCCCAGTTCGTGGATCACGGCCGCCGCTGTCAGGAGCGCGAAGATGCCCAGGAGCAGCGCCGGGGTGAGCAGTATCTGTTCCAGGGAGGCCATGAAGTCACTCCTGGCAATCACCAGGACATCGACGGCGGCCAACACCAGCAGGACGGCCACCACCACCGGACCCCAATACAGCGGGGCCAGGATCCGGGCCAACGCGTTGACGGCCCTTTCCGGAACAAGCGTCCCCCGCAGTCGGAGAGCCAGCAGCGGGTCTGCCTTCGGCGGCGGCGGGGCGTCGGCAGCGTCGGCCCCGGCTTTGTGGACCAGACCCATCGGCGCCAGCCTGGTGTCGATGAGGTGGCGGAGCCCGCTCACCCCCAGTTCACGGCCATAGGCGTCGCTGATGTCGCGCGCCGTATCTTCGAGGGGTTCATCGGCCGAAAGGGAGACCATCACTAAATTGAGCAACTCCGAAAGCTGCACAATCTGCCCGTCTCCGCGCTGCAAAAGGTAGCTGCGGTCCTTAAGCCCCGAACCTTCAACAGGGCCCAGGAAAACAATCCCGTGCGCAGGGGACCAGCGGCCTGCAAATGCGGCATCAGCTGTTGTTGTCACTTTCCCCACCACGTTGTCATTTTCCCCACAAAGGTGTTGAGCCACCAGGTCCGGTGAGCATGCCCCGACATTGGAGCACGCCCACCGGGTTGAGAAATCCTTGCAGGGCCTACTGTTGAACTACCAACAGGTTCTGCCAGGCGCCCGAGTTCGCAACCGAACCGATTGAGGCCGCATTGATGGCCATCGAAAGATTCACAGCGATTACGGGAGCGACGTTAAAGTCGAAGAACAGCGTTTCCCGCACGGGCAGCAGTTCCAGGACCTCAGCGTCGAGTTCCATCGGTGATAGCTCGGTTGATGCCGTCATAGCACCTCACCTCTCTCCCCCGGGCACTCCCGGGGTCCAGATATCGGATGGTTGGCGGACTAACTCTGGGCTACAAGGATTGTTTGAACGGCAGAGCTGTGCGCCGTGGCGAGCAGTGAGCCGGCGTTCAGTGCCAGAGAGGTGTTGGTCGCGTAAACGCTTGCCCAGTTGGCGTTCAGAAACAGGGTCTCCCGCGAAGGCAACAGCTCCACCTGCTGGCCTTCCAGTTCCTGAATGGTGAGTTCCTTCATGTCAATCACCCCCTCTCAAAGTCTCCCGATCATTCAACGCGGCATCCCGTGGCAGGTTCGTTACTGCAGTGTTATTTTTCCGTTGTTTTGTGCAACTATGCCGGGACAGTCTTTTGACTTAGGCGCCGATTAATCTATGCCTAGGATGGTCATACCGGGCAGTAATGTTCGTGGCTGATTTGCGAATTCCAGACGAGGAAAGCAGGGCGCCCGCTCATGGCGGACATTGAAGGCACGATGATTATCCGCGCGTGGGCCGAGCCCGCCCAGAATAGCCCGATTCGCGCCCGGCTGATCTTCAGCCGCCCCGGCCAGAGCGGCGAATTCGTGGAGGCTGCGGGCGACGCGGACGAAATCCTCCTGGCTGTCCAGCGCTGGCTCGATTCCCTTCGGGCGGAAGAAAATACCGCCAACGCCTAATACGGCGCTCCATAAAAGCGTGCTCACGCCAACGGGTTTTTGTGACCACCCGGGCGGCCCCGCTGGTGGCCAACAGGTAGGCCCGATTCCGGTCGGCACGCTGCCCTACCCCACTTGATAACCCGCCCTACCCTTGTTACTAAAATGACTTGACATGGTTTGGCTGGGTGCCACGATGGTAGCTGGAGAACGCGTGGAATCCGGCCGCTTGAGAGGGAAAAGCATGACGGTGGCTCTCGCACAGGATTGGGACTTGAGTCTGCTGGGGGCTTGGCGGTTGCGCTGCGGCAGCAATACAGTGACGGTAGCCAGCCGTGAGCAGCGGCTCATCGCCTGCGTGGGACTTCTGGGCTGCCGACACCGGAGTTTTTTGGCCGGCCTCCTGTGGCCGAAGAGCAGCGAACCGCAGGCTGCGGGAAACCTCAGGACCACTGTCTGGTGCATCGCCCACGCATACCCCCACCTCCTCCATACCGGCGCCGACACACTGGAACTGGAAGAATCCGTCCGCGTCGATGTCGCAACCCTGCAGCGGCACGTCGCCAGAATGCACGCGCAGCCTGGAGCGCAGATTCCGGACAGCTACCTGGAGCACCTGAGCCGGGCCGAACTGCTGCCCGGCTGGTACGACGACTGGGTAATCTTTGAACAGGAGCGGCTCCGGCAAATGCGCCTCAGCGCTCTTGAGCTCATGGCACGGCAGCATCTGGCGGCCGGTGAACCCGGCGATGCCGTCATCGCGGCACTGTTCGCGGCGAGCATCGAACCGCTCAGGGAATCTGCGCATCTCCTGCTGGTTCAGGCCCATCTTGCCGCTGGCAACAGGGCTGCTGCCGTCCGTGCCTACACGATGTTTGCCAGCCGCCTGGAAGGTGAACTGGGCGTCGTGCCCTCAACCCAACTGAGCGAACTCGTGTCAGCATTCCGTCCGCACTGCAGCCTCGCGCCTGGCGGAAGATAACCAAGCATCCCGGAAGCCGTGCACTGACGCTGACGCGGCCCCAGATGCCGCTGTGCTCCATCCATGCGCCATCCTGCCGTCCGAAAGTGCGGTACTTTGTGGCCATGGACTTTGGCAACGCGGACAGCTGGGGGGCCGCGATCTACTTCTGGATCATCCCTCTGGTGCTCGGCGACGCCATCTTCCCGCCCATCCCCTCCGAAATGGTGGTGATCACCGGCGGTGCCCTCGCGGCAGACGGACGGGCCAACATCTTCCTCGTTGCGGCCTTGTCCGCGCTGGCGTCCTGGCTCGGCGACATGGTGGTTTTCCAGCTCTTCAAGCGCCGCCTCAGCCATGTGCTTGACCGGTGGCGCTGGGGCGCAAAGGTCCATCACGGCATCCACCGGGCCATCGCCAAGGTTGGCCGCTCCTCTACGTACGGGACGATCATCGGCGCCCGCTTCATCCCGGGCGGACGGCTGGCGACGTCCGCCGCAGCCGGAATCGCGGACGTGTCAGTCTCCGGCTTCAGCTTCTGCGCCGGGCTCGGCGCCGTTTTGTGGGCCAGCTGGCTGGTAGGCCTGGGCTACTTCACGGGATCGGCAACCAGGCTGCCATTTTGGGCCAGTTCCCTGATCGGGGTGGGAGTGGGGCTGTTGATCGGCGCCGTCGTCGGGATCATCGTCACGCGCCGCCGCGGCACCCGCTCCCCGGTTGACGAACCGCCCCCGATGATCGAGCCCTCCCCGGGCGACTGAGCTACACAGGCGACTAAACTACACGGGTGCCCAGCGGCCGCGGTTGCGGCGCAGCAGCGTCAGTGAGCCGGTCAGCGCAACGCGTTCGACGGCGTCGCGCATCATGGCTGCCGATTCGTGCGCCTGCTGGTTCTCACCGTGATATTCGGTGGCCGCCACGAGGAACCGGAGGTTCAGCTGCGGGACGCCACCGGCGAGCTCCAGCTGATTGGACTCCACATGGTGACGGGTCTCCAGCGCCTCCACGGCTGCGGCCATCACCGCTTCCGGCCGGTTCCCAGGCTTCAGTCCGGTGATTTTCAGGCGGGTCTGGAACGAAGGCATGCCTTCCACCCTATCCCGGCCGGCGTTCAGGCCGGCTCCTCCGAGCCGCCTTCGGAGGCGCGACCGGACCTACGCCGCTCAATGTGGCCGAAGCGCCACGCCCAAGGCCAGCAGCCATGTGGCGACGAACAGCCCCACCGTGGTGTGAGCCCACGCATCGACGCCCACTCCCGGCCGGTCAGTTTCCGGCCGGTCACCGCGGCCGTGGACCGTCCAGTCCAGGCCTTCGGCGGCGGGTTGTGTCCTGCTTCCCGTTTGTTTAATTTCCGGGCCTCCGGCTTCCGGGCCCCTGCAGAATGATGGCATAACTTCACGCCCCTACCCGACTAGTGCGCAGCCGTCAAATACTGGTTGCTTTATGGACGGGACGAGCCTATCTTGACATGAAGGAGGCACATCCGATGCACGAACTCTCAATCGTTCAAAGCCTCATAGACGAAGTCCTGGACAAGACCGGCGGCCGGGCAGTCAGCAGCGTAAACCTTCGTATCGGGCCGTTGTCAGGTGTTCTCCCGGATGCCCTCCGTTTCTGTTTTGACGTTGCTTCGGCGGGTACTGCCTTGGCAGGCGCGCGGCTGCGGATCGACGAGCCGCAAGGCCGCGGGCGATGCCGCACCTGTGGCGACCACTTCGCACTGACTGACATATTCCTCCTGTGTCCCTGCGGCAGCGCGGACGTCGACGTGGTCGCCGGGCGCGAACTGAGGCTCGTTTCGGTGGAGGTGGCGTAGGAAATGTGCACAACATGCGGCTGCGGCGAGGACACCAACCCGAGGGTTTACTCCCTGGGCATGCCGGGCGGAATTGAAGGAGCCGAAACGCCCGACGAGTCGGGCATCCAGGCGCATGAGCACCCTCACGGGGCTGAACACGTCCACTCGCATGACGGACATACCCACGTCCACGCCGAGGACGTCCACGCCGAGGACGGGCACTCCCACACCGGCCACAGCCATCAGGGGCACGGCCAGGCGCCCGAGCTGATTTCCCTGGAGCAGGACCTGCTGGCCAAAAACGGCCTCTTGGCGGAACGGAACCGTGGCTGGCTCTCGGGACGGCGGATCCGCGCGCTGAACATGATGAGCTCCCCTGGCGCCGGGAAGACCACCCTCCTGGTCCGCACGCTCACGGAGCTGGGCGACGGGCTGCAGGCAGGTGTCGTCGAAGGGGACCAGGAAACTTCCCTCGATGCCGACCGGATCCGCGCTGCCGGCAGGCCCGTGGTCCAGATTAACACCGGAGCGGGCTGCCACCTCGACGCCGATATGCTCCGCCGCGGGCTCGAAGTACTCGATCCTCCGATGGGATCAACAGTGTTCATCGAGAATGTGGGAAATCTCGTCTGCCCCGCCCTTTTCGACCTGGGCGAAGCAGCCAAAGTAGTAATCGTGTCAGTGACGGAAGGTGATGACAAACCACAGAAGTACCCGCACATGTTCATCGCAGCCGACCTGGTGATCATCAACAAGTCAGACCTGCTCCCCTATGTTGATTTCGACGTCGACGAGTGCCTGCACCGCATACGTCACCTCAACGACCACGCGCAGTTCCTGGTCCTCTCGGCCACTACCGGCGACGGCCTTGCCGCCTGGTACGAATGGCTGGACGGCCGCATTTCCCGGACAGAGGCAGAGTCTTTGACCGGTTCTCTGGAAGAGTCCCTGACAGACGCAAACTGAGCCCCCCCACGGGCCGCGGAAAGAGCAACGATGCCTACCGAAACTTCCCTCAAGGCCGAAGAAACGCTGATCCACGTGCTGTGGATCAATGCCGGGCTGAGCTGCGACGGCGATTCCGTCGCCCTGACCGCGGCAACCCAGCCCAGCGTGGAGGAGATAGCACTCGGCGCACTGCCCGGCCTGCCCCGCATCGCCATGCACTGGCCCCTGATCGACTTCGAGTGCGGCCCCCAGGAAGGGGCGGACGATTTCCTCGAGTGGTTCCGCAAGGCGGACCGCGGCGAGCTGGAACCGTTTGTCCTGGTGGTTGAAGGGTCCATCCCCAACGAAAAACTGCACGACGAGGGCGGCTACTGGTGCGGCTTCGGCAACGACCTTGCGACCGGACAACCCATCACCACCAGCGAGTGGCTGGACCGTCTGGCGCCCAAAGCCACAGCCATCATCGCTGCAGGAACCTGCGCCACATACGGAGGCATCCATGCAATGGCGGGAAACCCGACAGGAGCCATGGGAGTCCCTGACTACCTTGGCTACGACTGGAAGTCCAAGGCCGGCATCCCGATCGTCTGCGTCCCCGGCTGCCCCATCCAACCGGACAACCTCTCCGAGACCATGACCTACCTGTTGTACCAGGCCACCGGACAAGCCCCTATGATTCCGCTGGACGACGCGCTGCGGCCAACCTGGCTGTTCGGCAAGACAGTCCACGAAGGCTGCGACCGGGCCGGCTACTACGAGCAGGGCGACTTCGCCACCGAATACGGCTCTCCCAAATGCATCGTCAAACTGGGGTGCTGGGGTCCGGTGGTCAAGTGCAACGTGCCCAAGCGCGGCTGGATGAACGGCATCGGCGGCTGCCCGAACGTCGGCGGCATCTGCATCGGCTGCACCATGCCGGGCTTCCCCGACAAGTTCATGCCCTTCATGGATGAGCCACCAGGCGGCAAACTCTCAACCAGCACCATCCGCCCCTATGGGGCCGCCATCAGGGCGTTGCGCGGCATCACCACCCACACCCTGGACCAGGAGCCCAAGTGGCGCCGGCCCGGGCGCGAACTGCTGACTGGCGCGAAGCGCACTTGGTAACCATCCACTCCTCCAGACAGGCGAAGCACAATGACCTCAACGATTCCCATGCCGTCCGGGAGCGGAACGGACAACAGCAACTTGGTGGAGATGAACTGGGATCCCATCACCAGGATCGTCGGCAGCCTCGGCATCTACACGAAGATCGATTTCGCGAACAACCAGGTGGTGGAGTGTAAAAGCACGTCCTCGATCTTCCGGGGCTACTCCATCTTCATGAAGGGCAAGGACCCCAGGGACGCCCACTTCATCACCAGCCGCATCTGCGGGATCTGCGGCGACAACCATGCCACCTGCTCCTGCTACGCGCAGAACATGGCCTACGGCGTGAAGCCCCCGAACCTGGGCGAATGGATCGTCAACCTGGGCGAGGCTGCCGAATACATGTTCGACCACAACATCTTCCAGGAAAACCTGGTGGGCGTGGATTACTGCGAAAAGATGGTGTCGGAGACGAACCCCGGGGTCCTTGCCAAGGCCGAAAATACCCGGGCCCCGCACGAGGGCGACCACGGCTACCGGACCATCGCGGACATCATGCGCTCGCTGAATCCGTTCACCGGGGAGTTCTATCGCGAGGCGCTGCAGGTCAGCCGGGCCACCCGCGAGATGTTCTGCCTCATGGAAGGCCGCCACGTGCACCCTTCCACGCTCTATCCCGGCGGGGTGGGAACCGTGGCCACCATCCAGCTCATGACGGACTACATCACCCGGCTGATGCGCTACGTGGAATTCATGAAAAAGGTTGTCCCCATGCACGACGACCTTTTCGATTTCTTTTACGAGGCGCTGCCCGGCTACGAACAGGTAGGCCTGCGCCGGACGCTGCTGGGCTGCTGGGGTTCACTCCAGGACCCTGACTACTGCAACTTCGAATACAAGGACATGACCCAGTGGGGCCGGAAGATGTTCGTCACCCCCGGCGTGGTGGTGGACGGCAAGCTGGTCACTACGGATCTGGTCCGCATCAACCTGGGCATCCGGATCATGCTGGGCTCCTCCTACTACGAGGACTGGGAAGACCAGGAAATGTTTGTGACCCACGATCCGCTGGGCAACCCGGTGGACCGCCGCCATCCCTGGAACCAGCACACCAATCCGCGGCCGCAGAAGAGGGACCTGAAAGAGAAGTACAGCTGGGTCATGTCCCCGCGGTGGTTCGATGGCCAGGACAACCTGGCGTTGGACACCGGGGGCGGACCATTGGCCAGGCTGTGGGCAACCTCGCTGGCCGGACTGGTGGACATCGGCTACATCAAGGCAACCGGGAAGAGCGTCCAGATCAACCTGCCCAAGACCGCATTGAAGGGCCCGGTATCCTTCGAATGGAACATTCCGCAGTGGAGCAACACCATTGAACGCAACCGCGCCCGCACCTATTTCCAGGCCTATGCCGCCGCGGCCGCCCTGCACTTCGCGGAGAAAGCCTTGGAGGAGATCCGGGCAGGCCGGACCAAGACGTGGGAGACGTTCACGGTCCCGGACGAAGCCATCAGTTGCGGCTTCACGGAGGCTGTGCGCGGCGTCCTGTCACACCACATGGTGATCCGGGACGGCAAGATCGCCAACTACCATCCGTACCCGCCCACCCCTTGGAACGCCAGCCCCACCGACTCGTCCGGGACCGCCGGCCCTTATGAGGACGCTGTGCAGGGCCAGCCCATCTTCGAGGAGAATGACCGCGAGCATTTCAAAGGGATCGACATCATGCGGACCGTCCGCAGCTTTGACCCGTGCCTGCCGTGCGGTGTCCACATGTATCTGGGCAACGGCCAGACCCTGGACAGGCTCCACTCGCCCACCCAAGCGCTCACCGGAGAGTAACCTGCCATGCCCGGCGGGGACCGGCCGCTGCAGACCGGCGAACGGATAGGCACCCTCCTCGACGCCCTCGGAGCCGGCGGGGCGGTGGCCCGCGGGCGCGCCGAAGACCTGGTCCGCCAGGTCACCGACATGTACGGCTCGGGGCTGGAACGCATGCTGGAAATCCTCGACGAGCAAGGAAAGCTCGACGCCGGCACGCTGGCGGCGCTCGCCGCCGACGAACTGGTGTCCGGCCTGCTGATCATCCACGGCTTGCATCCCGAGTCGATGGAGACAAGGGTGGCCGGAGCCCTGGACAGCGTCCGGCCTTATCTGGGCTCGCATGGCGGGGACGTGGAACTCCTGGACATCAGCCCGGAGGGCGTCGTGCGGCTGAAGCTGCTCGGCACCTGCCAGGGCTGCCCGTCGTCGTCCGTCACGCTGAAGTTCGCCGTGGAAGAAGCGATCGAAACGGCAGCTCCCGAGGTTACGGCCATACAAGTGGTGGAAGCTGAAAAGCACGCTGCCACCCCTGCGCTGATCCCGGTGGACGCCCTGATGGTCCGGTTGAACAGCGCTGATCAGCCGGAAGGCTCCTGGGAGCCGGTCCCCGGCATCGCCGACCTGGAACCCGGCGACGTCGCCGGGTTCCAGGTGGGCGGCTATTCGCTCCTGGCCTGCCGGACGGGGCAGGACGTCTACGCATACCGTGACTGCTGCCCACGCTGCGCCGGCCCCATGGCGGGCGCAGCACTGCAACGCGCCCTCGCAGCCCCGGCCGGCGGAGGACTCCTGCGCTGCCCCACCTGCCACGCACACTTCGATGTCCGCCAGGCCGGCTCTTGCTTAGAGGACCGCACCCTGCACCTTGACCCGCTTCCGCTGCTCGTGCGCGGCGGTGTGATGTCCGTGGCCGTGCCGGCCGCTGCCGTGAAGGGCGGCTGAGATGAACGCGCCTGGCCTGCCCGTTGGACTCCTGCGCCGGATCGCCGCTGCCCCGCCTGCTGCCCCCGCCGGCGAGCGCTGCGAAATGTGCGGGGAACCCATCGCCGCGGAACACCAGCACGTAGTGGACCTGGACAGCCACGCCATGATGTGCACCTGCCGGCCGTGCTACCTGCTCTTCACGGACAGCGATGCCCATCTCCGGTACCGGTCGGTGCCGGACCGGTACCTGTCCTTCCCCGATTTTGAGCTTGGCCCGGGCCAGTGGGACGAGCTGGAGATTCCGGTGGGGCTGGCGTTCTTCTTCCGCAGTTCCACGATGGAGCGGACCGTTGCCTTCTATCCCGGCCCTGCCGGCGCCACCGAATCCGAGCTTCCGCTGGACGCCTGGGATGCCGTCATGGCGCGGAATCCCGCCCTGTCCGTGGCCGCCGCGGACACCGAGGCGCTCCTGATCCGGGGACCCGGCGTCGACCGTCCCCAGGCTGACTGCCACCTGGTTCCCGTGGACGCCTGCTATGAGCTGGTCGGGCACCTGCGGCGGCTGTGGCGGGGGTTCGACGGCGGCCAGGAGGCCCGCGACCAGCTCACCGCGTTCTTCGGGAGGGTCAGCAGCCGCAGCAAGCCGGTCCGCGAAGCCAGGCGGGAACCAACGTCCCGGGGCCCACAGTGATGGCACTGGCATTCGAGGTCCTGGATATCCAGCCCGAGCCCTACGCGGCGGCCCCGCAGCTCACCGCGACGCTGCGCGTGACCGAGTCCACCGGCGCCGCAGTGCACGCCATCGCCCTGCGGTGCCAGGTCCGGATCCTGCCCCAGCGCCGCGGTTACACCCCCGCCGAAGAGGCCGGCCTGCTGGACCTCTTCGGCGAGCGCAGCCGGTGGCCCACCACGCTCAAGTCCTTCCTCTGGCTGCAGTGCAGCACCATGGTCCAAGGCTTCAGCGGCGAAACGGAACTTCACCTCCCGCTGCCCTGCACCTTCGACTTCGACGTTGCCGCCGCCAAGTACCTTCAGTCCCTGCGTGACGGACTGGTCCCGCTGGAACTGCTGTTCTCCGGCACGGTCTTCACCAAGGGCCAGAACGGCTTCGGCGTGGAGCAGGTGCCCTGGGACCTCGAAGCCTCCTATCGGCTTCCCGTGGACGCATGGCGCCGGCTCATGGACCAGTACTTCCCCAACACCGGCTGGCTCCGCCTGGACCGGGACGTGCTCGCTGCCCTGTCGCATTACAAGGCGGCCCGGGGCCTGACCTCATGGGATGCCACCGTGGAAACCCTCCTCGCGAATGCCGCAGCGGTGTCCCCGGCAGTGCTGTCGGGAGACCCACTGCCATGAATATGAGCCTCAGCCTTGCCCGCGCCGTGGCAGATGCCGTCCTCTATGAGGGCTACCTGCTCTACCCGTACCGCGCGTCCTCGCAGAAGAACCAGGCCCGGTGGCAGTTCGGCATCCTTGGCCCGCCGGGCGCAGCCGCTGCCGGTACCGGCGAGGAGCCGGACATGTTCGCGGACTGCCTGCTCACCCCTGGCCCGCATGCCGCCGTCGAAGTCCACCTGCGCTTCCTGCAGCTCCAGAGCCGGTCTGCGGAGAAAATGGACGACGACGGCGGGTTCACGGCGGTTGACGAGCTCACGGTCGGTGCTGCCCGCTGGCTGAGCTGGGATGAGGCAGTGGAACGGGAAATCGCGCTGGGGCCCTTCCCCGCAGTCCGGCTCAGCGGCCAGGAGACGGTCCTGCCCGTGGAAGTTCCCGGCGGAGAGGACGTGGAAGAACTCCGTGACACCTCGGGGCGGGTGGCAGGCCGGCTGGTCCGCCGTCGTCGTGCGCTGCATGGTGACGTGAGGCTGGAAGCTGCAACTGCCGGCGGGGGCCTGATCAGGCTGCGCATCTCAGTGGTTAATAGGGCTGTGACCCCGGCGGCGGGCACGGCGGATGCCCGGACCAGGGAGGATGCCATCGCGGAATCGTTCATCGGCACGCACCTGCTGCTGAGCCTTGACGACGCCGACTTCGTCTCCTTGCTTGAGCCACCACCCGAGGCCCAGGCTGCGGCGGCGGGCTGCGGGCAACGCCGTTGCTGGCCCGTCCTGGCTGGTCCGGAGGGGCAGTCGGACGTACTGCTGATATCCCCGATCATCCTCTACGACCACCCCGCAGTGGCTGCGGAAAGCTCGGTGGCGCTGTACGACTCCACGGAGATCGACGAAATCCTCACCCTGCGGGTGCTGACACTCACCGAAGACGAGAAGGCCGAAGCCCGCGCCACGGATCCACGGGCGGCGGCCATCATCGACCGGTGCGAGGCCATGTCCCCGGAGGAATTGCAGCAACTGCACGGCATCCTGCGCAATCCCCATGCCCTGGACATTCCCGAAGCCCCAGCCGCGGCCCCCGGCGCGGAAAACGCGTGGTGGACGCCGGAGGCGGAAGCCCTGGTCCAGCCACACCTGGATGCCGTCCTGATCAACGGGGTTGCGGTGGCCCGGGGCAGCAGGGTCAGGGTGAATCCGAACAGGCGCGCCGACGCACAGGACCTGTTCTTCGCGGGGCAGACGGCCCGCGTCACCAACGTCCACTTCGATGTTGACGGCAGCACCCACGTTGGCCTTGTCCTCGACCAGGACCCGGCCGCAGACCTCCACGAGGGCTACGGCAGGTCCTTCTACTACTCACCCGAAGAGCTTGAACCCCTGGGTTCGGATGGAAAGGAAAGCCCGCCATGAGAATCATAGGAATGGCCACCGTAACGTTGCTGGCAGGGTTGGCACTGGGCGCCATCTACGTGGGGATCCGGTCGGTTCCTGACATCCAGCGTTATCTGACGGCACGGCGGATGTGAGCCCGGCGTGACTGTGCTGGTGGCAGGTGTGGGCAACATGTTCCTGCGCGATGACGGTTTCGGGCCGGAAGTTGCCCGCCGGCTGGCCACGGACGAAAGCCTTCCGGCCGGTGTGGACGTGGTGGACTATGGCATCCGCGGCATGCACCTCGCCTACGACCTCCTCGCCGGCGTGGAGGTGCTTGTGCTCGTGGACGCGGTGCCGCCGGACCATGGGACAGAACACGATGGGGCGCCGGGCAGCCTCAGAGTGCTCCGGATCCGCAGCGAGGATCTCGACGGCGGCGCCTCGCTGGACCCCCACGGCATGGACCCTGCCGCTGTCCTGGGCAAGCTCCGGACGCTGGGCGGCAAGGTTCCAGTGACCTACGTAGTGGGCTGCGTTCCGGCCGATGTCACCGAGGGCGTCGGCCTGACGCCACCGGTGGCAGCAGCCCTGCCGGGGGCGGTTGCCGCCGTCGTTCATCTCCTCAGCCAGCACACCTTCACGACCTAAGGCGGACCACCATGTGCCTCGGAATCCCCGGCCAGGTCATCGGCCCGATTGATGGCTACGGCAATCAGCTCGCACTGGTGGACGTGGCCGGCGTGCAGCGGAGGATCAACATCGGCCTGCTGGACGACGGACCGCTGCCACCGGGCAGCTGGGTCCTGATCCACATGGGTTTCGCGCTCGAGCGGGTGGATCCCGCGGGCGCCGAACGGGCCATGAGCGGCCTGGAACTGATGGGCCAGCCGCGGCAATCCGGCGACGACGACATCCCGCCGCCGGCTGACCACCAGCTCGATCAAGGAGAACGCCATGACACCGATGAATCCCTCCGAACCAACTGACTCTGCACCCCGCGCTACTGGAACACGCGGCGGGGAGCAGGGAACCTCGCCGGGCACCGCCCGTGCGTGGGGCAGCGAGCCGCCCTTGAAGGAGCCCGCGCAGCCGGGTGCTGATGAGACGCCCGAGGACGCGGCCATGGCTCCGGACGGCGTGGGCGAGAGCACCACACGGCGTGGCGAAGACGTAGTCAAGGAGGAAGGCAAAGAGACCGGCCGCGAAGACACCGGCACCGACGCGGGTCCGGTGGAGCGTCCCACCGGTGAATCCGCTCCCCGGGACGCGACCGGCGTTCAGCCGCCGGACGATCCCGATTCCGCGGCCCCGCAATCCCCGTAGGCCCGGGTTCCACGGCCCGTGATGAGGGACCCAGCGCTTTCAGGGTTTTGGCGGTCCAGCGCGTGCTTATCGTTCGAGTGCTTATCGTTCGAGGGCGATGGCTGCGCCGCGGTGCTCAACACCGGTGTTGGCAATCCTGAGGTGCCTACCGGTGAAGAGCACCAGCTGCTGCAGCTGGTGGGGTGTCAGCCGGTCGCAGACCCAGTCCCAGTGGAGCGACACCACATCACCCGCTGCGAGCCCGGCAATGAAGCCGGTTCCGTTCACGGCATACTTGGCGGTCTCCACCACGGGTTCGCCCACGGCCAGAGATGTGCCGTCCCAGGTCAGGGGTCGCGATTTCACTACGGCTTCGTCGCCCGTGGTGGCCAGAACCTCGCCCCACCGGATCCGGCAGCGGTCCAGGACGTTCAGTGCGGTGGCGTAGCGGCGGTCATCACGCAGCAGGCCCAGCCAGGGATAAATTTCGAAGACGTGGAAGCTGTGGTGCGGGACGCCGCCGGCCAGCACGCCTTCCACTAGGTGCGGAAACTGCCGGCCCGTGCGGGCCCGGAATCGGTCTTCCATCGAGTTGCCCATGTTGCCGATGCCCACCGTGTCCAGCAGGCTGTTTCCCACCCAATAGGCCTCCACCACGCGAGAGTCGAGCGGATCCGGGATGCCGTGCGCGCCGGCAATCAGCTTCAGGTAAGGCCAGGCGCCAGCAAACCCCTTAGCGAGTTCCCGCAGGCCCTGGTCAGTGACGCCGGACTGGCCGTAGTGCAGGAGGGCGTCACTGTCGGGAGGGCCGCAGCTGCCCCGCGAATTGGGCGGGTAGGCGTACCGGACAAACAACTGGGCACCATCGACAACCATGGCATGGCCACCTTCTCCGAGGGTCTTTCGAACCTAGCACCGCAGCCTGCCCCAGACAAGGGCCGGTTGGCCGCCTGGGCACCACAAACCGTTGACAGCCTCCGCTCACCAGCGGATGCTGTGAAGACTAAGCACAGGGGGTCACACCATGGCAACCGCGGACCTGAACCGCCGGACCGCACTTCAACTCCTTGCAGCGGGAGGAACGGCAGCCCTCCTGGCCGGATGCGCCGGCACCCCTGGTTCCCCGCCGCCGTCGGGCCCTGCCACGAACGGCACGAACGGCGGCAGTGGCGCAATCAGCGTCACCGATCAGCGCGGCAAAACCCTCACCTTTGCCCGGCCCGTGACGCGGGTGGTAACCATCCCCATGCCGGCGGCGTCCCTGCTGCTGGCAGTAGACCGGACCGCGGACCACCTCGCGGCCATGCACAACGCGTCCTGGGTGGCCATGCGGGACGGCATCATGGGCACGATGTTTCCCAAGGCCCTGGACCTGCCGCACGAGATCGCCACCCAAGACTTCACGGCCAACGTGGAGAGCGTGCGTGCCCTCAACCCGGACGTGGTGATTCAGTGGTCCGACGCGCAGCTCATCGATCCGTTGGAGAAAGCCGGCCTGAACGTCATCGGCCTGACGAATACGGGCAAGCAGGAGGATGTGGACGCTTGGGTGGCCATGTTCGCGGCCATGCTGGGGAAGCCCGAGCGGGCAGTGGAAATCAAGGCGCGGAGCGACGCGGAACTGGCCGCCACTAAGGAACTCGCGGCGGCCAGGAGTTCCAAGGGACCCAGCATTTTGTACTTTAACCGGTTCACTGGCGGGCTCAAGGTAGCCGCGGCCAATAGCTATAACGACTTCTACATCAAACTGGTAGGTGCCACAAATCCCGCCACCGGGGATGATCCACTCAAGGGATCGGGGATGGTTGGCCTGGACGTGGAGCAGGTGCTCCGGTGGGATCCGGAGGTCATCCTGCTCGGGAATTTTGACGCCGCCATGCCCCAGGACCTGTACTCGGACCCGGTCTGGCAGTCCGTGTCCGCGGTGAAGTCCCGGCGCGTGTACAAGGTGCCGCTTGGCGGGTACCGCTGGGATCCCCCCGGGCAGGAATCACCGCTGATGTGGCACTGGCTCAGCGACATCGCGTTCCCCCAGCGGCAGTCCAGGCTCCAGAGCAAAGTCACCGAATACTTCGATTTCCTGTACAGCCACAAGCCGACGGCGGCCGAACTGGACAAGATCCTGTGGACCGCGGCGAACGGGCGCTCTGACCACTACCAGCAGTTCAATGCTGCATGACGCCAGGGACCACATGCTTGATGCCCGCCACGGCCGGTCGTCCACGGTCCAGAACGGTAACAAAAGGCACGGACCGCCGGCCCTGAAGCCTATCGCCAGCAGCACAGTCTTCCTGGTTGCCGTGGCGCTGGTGGCTTTGGCGGTGGGCCGTTACAACGTGCCACTCTGGCACGTTGTCCAAATTTTGGCGGGGCAGGTCCTACCGCTCCCGGTCGAGGCAACAGACACCGAGCAGAGTGTGGTGCTGCTCGTCAGGCTGCCCCGTGTGCTGCTGGCTATGCTAGTGGGCGGCGGCCTGGCCATCGGCGGCGCCGCCCTGCAGGCCATCTTTCACAATCCGCTGGTCAGCCCGGACATCATCGGCGTGTCCGCTGGCGCGTCCTTCGGCGGCGCGCTTGCGCTGCTCCTGGGTCTGGGGACGTTCGCGCTGATCACGAGTTCTTTCGCGTTCGGCCTGGTAGCCCTGGCCACGCTGTTCCTCATCACGTCCGGGCGCGGAGGGACGCCCCTGCTGATGATCGTGCTGGGGGGCGTGGTCACGGGATCCTTCTTTTCCGCGCTGGTCGCCCTGGTCACGTACATCGCGGACCCGAACACGACGTTGCCGGCCATCGTCTTCTGGCTCCTGGGCAGCGTGGCCACTGCCACCTTCGGCAAGGTGGCAGCGGCACTGATTCCCGTCGTGGGCGGCGCGGTGGTGCTCCTGGCGCTGCGCTGGCGCATCAACGTACTCTCGCTTGGCGACGACGACGCCACTGCCCTTGGGATTCGTCCCCGCCCGCTGCGCTGGGTGGTACTGGTGTCGGTGGCACTGATCGTGGCCGGGGCGGTGGCGGTCAGCGGTGCCGTCAGCTGGGTGGGCCTGGTGATCCCGCACCTGGCGAGGATGTGGGTGGGTCCGGACCACAGGGTGCTGCTGCCGGTGTCCTTCCTCCTGGGTGGCGCCTACATCATGCTGGTGGACACGGTGGCACGTACCGCGACGGCGGGCGAGATTCCGCTCGGCGTGCTGACAGCGTTGATCGGTGCGCCCGTGTTTTTTGTGCTGCTGCGCCGGAACCGGGACAGGATCTGGGAAAGTGCTTGAGCTGGACGGCGTGGGCTTCGGGTACAGCCGGACCGAGTGGGTCTTCCGCGACGTGAGCTTCCATGTACTCCCCGGGACTGCCACTGCCGTCCTGGGGCCCAACGGCAGCGGCAAGACCACGCTGGTCCGCTGCGCCGCAGGACTGCTGAACCCTGTGGAGGGCAGCATCCGGCGGACGGACCGGGCCGGCTACGTCCCGCAGGCGCACGGCAGTACCTTCGCCTACCGGGCCCTGGACATGGTGCTGATGGGACGGGCCCGGCAGATCGGCCTCTTCCGCTCGCCGGGTGCGGCGGACCGGGCTGCTTCCCTGGAGGCGATGGACAGGGTGGGCATTGCCGGCCTCCGAAACCGGTTCTTCCCCACTCTTAGCGGCGGCGAGCAGCAACTCGTGCTGATTGCCCGAGCCATCGCTGCCGGCTGCCCCGTCCTGGTACTGGACGAGCCCGCTACCGGACTGGACCTGAAGAACCAGGTCCGCGTCCTGCGGCTCCTGCGCGAACTGATGACGGACGGCATGGCCGTGCTCCTCAGTACCCACCACCCGGAGCATGCCCTGTACCTGGCGGACCGCGCGGTCCTTCTCACCCCCAAGGGACCCCGGACCGGTGACGCTCTGGAACTCCTGACTCAGAAGGAACTGACGGCGCTTTATGACGTGGGCGTCAGCACCATGGCCTACACCGACGGCCCCAGCACCCGCCGGACCGTCGTGGTGCACTACGGCGGCCGGTGAGCGAGCATCCGGGAAAACCGGAAGGATGTGAGAGCGCGTTTAGCCGGTGTTGCGCAGGCCGGCAGCCACCCCGTTGACGGTGATCAGCATGGCCCGCTGGAGGCGTTCGCCGATCTCGGTATTACTAATGCTTTCGCCGTCAGAACCTTGGACGCCCTGTGCTTCACGCACGCGGCGCAGCAGCTCGACCTGCAGGTAGCTGATGGGGTCGAGGTACTGGTCGCGGATCTCCAGCGAACGCTTGAGCGTGGGATGGGCATCCAGGATGGTGTGCTCGCCGGTGAGGTTCCGGATTTCCGCGACGGTGAGTTCGTACTCCTCGCGGATGTCATGGAACAGGCGGTGCAGCTCCTGCGGAACCAGGGTTGATACGTAGTAGCCGGCGATGTCCAGGTCCGTCTTGGCCAGGGTCATCTCCACGTTGGACAGGACCGACCGGAAGAAATGCCAGTGCCCGATCATTTCCGCAAGCTGGGCGGAGTGGCCGGCTTCGCGGGCCGCCTTCAGGCCGGACCCCACGCCGAACCAGCCCGGCACGATCTGCCGGGACTGGGTCCAGCCGAACACCCATGGAATGGCGCGCAGGCCTTCAAGCCCGGCCCCGGAATCCGGGCGCTTGGACGGACGCGAGCCGATGTTCAGCGAGCCGAGCTGCTCCACCGGAGTCGACGCCAAGAAATAGGCCGGCAGGTCCGGATCGTCGATCAGACGGCGGTACCGGTCGAAGGCTCCGTCGGAGATGGTCTCCATGACGTCTCCGTACCTCCCGCGCTGATCGTCAGACGTCCGGGGGTCGCGGTGCAGGGCCGAACCCTGTAGCACGGCGGCCAGCGAAAGTTCCAGGTTTTCCCGGGCCAGCTCGGGCAGGGAGTACTTGTCCGAGATGACCTCGCCCTGTTCGGTGAACTTGATCTCGCCCTCCAGCACGCCGTTGGGCTGCGCCATGATGGCATCGTACGTAGGGCCGCCGCCGCGGCCCACGGACCCGCCGCGGCCGTGGAACAGCCGGACCCGGACACCGTGCTTGGCCGCGATGTCGCGCAGGTTGCGCTGGGTCTTGTGAATCTCCCACTGGCTGGTCATCACCCCGGATTCCTTGTTGGAGTCCGAGTAACCCAGCATGATTTCCTGGACATCGCCGCGCAGCCGGACCAGGTCGCGGTAGGACGGGACGGACAGCAACTGGTCCACGATTTCCGCCGAGGCGCGCAGTTCCTCGACGGTTTCCAGCAGCGGCGCGAAGCCGATCTTGGCGAAAGGGGCTTGACCGAAGAGGTTGATCAGGCCGGCTTCGCGCGCCAGGACCGCTGCGGCCAGGACGTCGTCCGCGCCGCGGGTCATGGAAATGATGTAGGTCTCGATGACGTCCGGACCGTACAGGCGCAGCGCGCGGCGGATCTCACGGAAGACGTCGTATGTGCCGTCAGCAACACCGTCGAGCTTGATTGGGTGGCCGGACAGCGGACGGCGGGAGGCCAGCTCCGAGCCCAGCACCTCGAATCGCTCGGCGCGGCTGAGCTCGGCGTAGCGGAGGCCCGGGCCGCCAATCCGGTCCATCAGCTGCCCGACGGCGTCGTGGTGGTGGTCCGCGTGCTCGCGGATGTCCAGGGTGGCCAGGTGCAGGCCAAAGGAGGCAACAGCGCGGCGTACGCGGGCCAGCGCACCGTCGGCAACGAGCGACGCCGAGTGGTTGCGGAGGGAAATTTCCAGCAGTTCGAGATCGGCCAGGAGCTCCGCGGTGGAGCTGTAGTCGCGGCCGTGTTCGTGGTTGGAGCCTGCGGCCACGCGCTTGCCTGTGTTGATGAGCTTGGCCTTGATGCAGGTGAGCTTGAGTCGGTAGGGTTCCTGGGCGTTGAGTTCCAGGACACGGCGGTCCAGGCCCGGGAGATTCCTCAGGTCCACATCGATCGAGTCCAGCAGGCCCTGGTCCGTCCCGGCCAGCGAGGTGGAGTTGGAGAGGATGGAGATCAGGTCGTCCATCATCGCAATGCTGATGCGGACGGCGTGCTGGTTCTGGATCTGCAGGATCTCCCGGGTGACTGCGGCCGTGACGTTGGGGTTGCCGTCGCGGTCGCCGCCGATCCAGGAGCCAAACCGGATGGGGGCGGCCTGGGACGAGAGGCTGACGCCGTGTTCGCCCAGCAGGTCCGATAAATCCGAGAGCATCTCCGGCATGGCGTCCGTCAGGATTCCACCGAGATAGTAGATCGCATTACGGGCCTCGTCCACTGGAGTGGGGCGCACCTGGCGCAGCTCGTCGGTCTGCCACATCTGGTCGATGACCTCGGACAGCTGCCGGTCCTGCCGGCGGCGCGCTGTCGTACCTTCCTGGGTGGGTTGGGCCAGGACGTCGGAGAGTTTGCGGATTTTGTCCAGCACCGAGCGGCGGGAGGCCTCGGTGGGGTGAGCGGTGAAGATCGGCCGGACGTCCAGCCCGTTCACTACTTCCTGGAGCCGTTCGGGGCCCGCCTGGGCGGCGATGTCGGCAACGGCCCTGGCCAGCCAGCCGTCCTTTTCCTGTCTGGTCCGCAGGGTACGGACACGGTGGACCTGCTCGGCCGCGTTTGCGAGGTGGAAGAAGAAGGCGAAGGCTCGCACCAGGTCGGTTGCCTGCTCGATCGGCAGGGAGCCGAGCAGTTCGCGGACCTGGTCCACGACGTCGTGCGCGCTCCAGGGGCCCGTGGCATCGGCGCCGCCGCGGGCCGCTTCCTTGGATTCCTTGGTGAGGAGGCGGACCTGCTCCACCAGGGAAAGGAGTTCTGGGCCGTGCTGTCGTACCAGGGATTCACCGAGGAGGGTGGAGACGCGCCGGACGTCTGCCCGCAGTTCGGAAGCGAGGTCGGTTGAGGGATTCACTGCAGTGTTAGCCATGGAAACTATCTTTCGAGGGTTCGGACTTGGCTCGTACACTGCGCTGGATACTGTGAGCCGCGTTACTACCAGTCGATGCTACCTGTCCGGGACGGCGAAGGCGGAATCCGTCTCCGATCATGTCCTTGCCCGCGACGTCCGCCGCAGACGCGGTCTGCTGGGTCGCCGTCCGGGGCGCATCGACTTTGCTGTTCGGCGCAACCACCGATTTGTGGGCCTCACCAGCCGGTGGTACCGAAACCCGGATGGTGATTTTCCTCCGCAGGCGCCGTCTCCGTCACTGCGATCAGGGCCAGGCAAACCACCGGGACCGCGCTGCTTCCAAGATCACGGCTGCTTCAGCGGACAATCTTGAAATTGAAGTCCGGCGTGCCCAGCGCCGACCACAGACGCAGCCATACCGGCAGCATCATTTCAGCGCCGCGGGCTGTGGTGATGTCTCCAAGGTCGATGATGTCACGGTGGCCGAGTGCCTCGAGGAGTTCAGTCACCGTCGTCTTGGCATCGGCGTCATCGCCGGAGACAAACACCGAGTGATCCCCGCCGGCAACCCGCCCAGGGTCGACCATCAGCGCCGCGTTCATGGTGTTCAACGACTTGACCACGCGGGCGTCCGGGAACGAACTCTGGATCCTTTCCGCGTTGCTGTCAGTGTTGACCGGGTTCAGCACCGGCGGCATGCCTTGGGAAAAGTCGAGCGGGTTGGACACGTCCAACACGACTTTCCCGGACAGGTTGGCCGACCCGGCAGCGCTGAGGGCTGCAAGTGCGCCTGCTCCGTTAGTGGCATTCACCACCAACTCGCCGGCAGCTGCGGCATCCGCGAACGATCCCACGGCGATGCGCTGGTTGGCTGCGTGCCATTCACTGAAAGGAGGGGTGCCCATGGCGTCGGGTCCGCTGCGGGCCAACGTCTCCCCGGGATCGCGGGTGCCCACCACCACCTCATGTCCCAGCCTGGACAGTGCACCCGCGAGGGTCCGGCCTACCATGCCCGTGCCAAGAATCGCGATCTTCATGCGTCCGACGTTACTCGCCGGTGGCCGCTTTGCAAGGGCAACTGCGCGCCGCCGCCCGCGTGGAATCAAGGGCGCGGAATGAATTACATACCGCCACGGTTGAAACGCAGGAACCGGAAACCATCCTGGAGGAACCATGAGCACCGCAGCAGCCGCGCAGCTGGAACGCTGGCAGCGTTTCCGCACCAACCGGAACAAAGCCCTCGCCGCCCGCCACGGCTGGCTGACCCTCACCTCCTTCCAGTGGCTGGAATCCGTTCCCGCCGCCGTCGACCTCGCCCCCGGCCTGTGGTCAACGGACGGTACGACGGCGGTCCTCACCGCAGCGGTGCAGGCCGGCCTGACGCTGGTGGCCACCGGTGAGCCCGTTGACGGAACCGTCACCGCCGCCCTCGCCGATGAGGAATCCCTGATGTGGGTGCAGTTCGGCGGCGCGGACGGGCAGCAGGTGGTGGTTGAACTGGCAGTGCGCGCCGACCGGTACGCCATCCGCACCCGGGATTCAGCCTCGCCCGTCCTGACGGAGTTCGACGGCGTCCCCACCTTCGACTACAACCCGCACCTGGTCATTGACGCAACCTACGAGCCGTACCCCGGGCCGGTGGCGATCCCGATTGGAACGGCCAACCCGCTGGTGGATGGCGTTCATTATTCGGTGGGCGAAGTGGTTTTCCGGCTGCCCGGGGTTGACCATGAATACCGCCTGCACGCCGAGGAGGAAAAGCTGGGTGCACTGACCGTCACGTTCCACGACGGCACCAACGGGGACTCAACGGACGAGTGGCGCAAAGTATCCACGCCCCGGCCCAGGGTGGACGCCGCCGGCAACGCAACGGTGGTGCTCGATTTCAACCGTGCCATCAACTACCCCAGCGCGTTCAGCCCGTTCGGGACCTGCCCCATGCCAGTCAAGAACAACAGCCTGGACGCAAAGATTGAGGCCGGCGAGAAGCAGCCAACCTTGGCTGACTGACGTTACACAATCGCCGAGACCCCGGTGACCGCCCGGCCCACGATCAAGGTGTTGATCTCAAACGAGCCTTCATACGTGAAGATTGCTTCGGCGTCGGCGAAGATCTTGGCCATCCGGTAGTCGGTCACGATGCCGTTGCCGCCCAGGATGGACCGGCCCAGCGCCACCGTCTCGCGCATCCGGGCACTGGTGTAGGACTTGGCGAGGGCCACCTGCGGCATGTCGGCGGCGCCGTCGTCCTGCAGTTGGGCGAGCCGCGCCATCATGCCCATGCTCGCCACGGTATTGCCCAGCATGGTCACCAGCTGCTGCTGGATGAGCTGGAACTTCGCCAGCGGCCGGCCGAACTGCCGGCGTTCGACGGCGTACTGCCGGGCGACGTCGAACGCCGCCAGCTGCTGCCCCACGGCTTGCCAGGCCACCATGATCCGCGAGCCACGCAGGAGCTGGTTGGCGTCCTCGAAACTGCTGATCCCGGCAAACCGGTCAGCCTCGGCGACCTGGACGTCCTTGAAAACAATGTCGGCGTTCTGCACCGTCCGCAGCGCGATCTTGTTCTCGATCCGGCTCCTGCTCACCCCAGGCAAGGACGCATCAACAATGAAGCCGCGGACCGCGCCCGGCCCGTCGGCGCCGGCGGATTCGTCCCTGGCCCACACCAGCATGTAGTCGCAGAACGTACCGTTCCCGATCCAGCGCTTGGCGCCGTTGAGCACCCAGGCGTCGCCGTCGTCGTCGGGCTCGCCGGTACTGCTGGAAATCCGCCGGGCACCGGTCTCCATCCCGCCGGCCACGTCGGAGCCGTGCCCGGGCTCGGTCAGGGCGAACGCGCCGGTGATGCGCAGGCTCGAGGCGTCCGCGAGCAGCCGGTCCTTCTGGGCTGCCGAGCCAAAGCCGTAGAGCGACTCGACGAACAGGTCATGGTGGACCAGGAAGAAGGTGGCGATGGAGGTGTCCACGCGGGTCATCTCAGCAATGACCAGGCCTGCGAACAGGTGGCTGTAGCCGCGCTGGGCCGGTGTGCTGAGCTCAAGCGCGGCGAGCTTGGGCAGAAGGTGCGCCGGAAACTCGGCCTTGTTCCACCAGCCGGACGCGTAGGGGGCGATCTCCGCGGCGAGGAATTCGCGCAGCTCGGCCAGCTTGGCCCGCTCCTTCGAGCTGAGGAGGGACTCGAATGCGAAAAAGTCGGCGGTGGGCAGTTCGGTCATTTCGGGCCCATCCGGATGGCGCCGTCGAGCCTGATAGTTTCCCCGTTGAGCATGGCGTTCTCGACGATGTGGGCCACCAGGCTGGCGTATTCGGCCGGCCGGCCCAGGCGGGAAGGATGCGGGACCTGCTGGCCCAGCGAATCCTGCGCGTCCTGCGGGAGGGCGGCCATCATGGGTGTTTCGAAGATGCCCGGAGCGATGGTCACCACCCGCACCAGCGAGCGCGCCAGTTCCCGGGCCAGCGGCAACGTCATGGCGGCGACGGCGCCTTTGGAGGCGGCGTAGGCCGGCTGGCCGATCTGCCCGTCGAAGGCCGCTACGGATGCCGTGTTCACAATGACGCCGCGCTCGGAGCCGCCCAGGCTGGTGCTGACCGGCTCGGTGGCCACCATGGCTGCAGCGGCGAGCCGCAGCACGTTGAACGTCCCGATGAGGTTCACCTGAATCACGCGATTAAAGGTGTACAGAGGGAGAACCCCCTCCCGGCCCAGCACCTTGCCGGGGGTAGCGATACCGGCGCAGTTCACTACAATCCGGAGCGGCCCCAGGGTTACGGCGGTGTCGACTGCGGCCTGCACCTCCGCTTCGTTGGTGACGTCCGCGGGGACAAAGACTGCTCGCTGGCTGGTGCCGGTGCTGGTGCCCCCATCGGTGCTCGCGGCATTCAACTCCTCCGCATAGGCTGCGCCCGCAGCGGACGGCAGGTCGATCATAACCACCGAGGCGCCGTCGTTGAACAGGCGTTTCGCCGTAGCAGCGCCCAAACCGGATGCCCCGCCCGTAATCAGCGCGACCGTACCCTTGACGTCCATACATCCTCCTTGATGCGGCCCCGCATGTATGCCTGCACGGAACATTGGTTAGTGAATGTTAACTGAAATCCATGCGGCCCGCACCCGTACGCCCTCCGAAAGACAACAGTGCGGCGCCGGTTAGGCTGGACGCATGACTCCGCCGGACACCACACCACCTGCCGTCGACTGGCCGGCGCGTGCCAATGAAGCCGCCCGCGCGGTGACGTCACGGTTCGGCCAGCGGCTACTGTTTTTGCCCGGTACGCATTTAGGCTCGGTCCTGTGGCCGTCGAACCGGCTGACGAACCTCGTCAGCCCCTGGCACTACTGGTGGCAGGCGCACTATGTGGACTGCCTGGTGGACACCGGCCGCCGCGAACTGGGCAACGGCGCCACCCCGGCGGCACGCTTCAACGGCCCCGGCAATCCCAGCGCAGGCAAGCTGGCGTCCAGGCTCGTCACGGGCATGAGGATGCGGAACCTCTTTACCTTCGTCAACAACTACTACGACGACATGGCATGGCTGGCCCTTGCCACCCTGCGGCTCCAGTCCCTGGCCGAAGAAACGCGCAAACCGGGCCGCCGCCGCAACGCCCGGATCCACAAAACCCTGACCCTGCAGTTCGAGTCCGCCTCCACCGACGACCTGGGCGGCGGGACCTTCTGGAGCAAGAAGCGCGACTTCAAAAACACCCCGGCAACCGCCCCCGTCGCGCTCTACTACGCCCGCACCAGCCAGCAGGCAAAGGCGCAGCGGCTGGTGGACTGGCTCAATACCGTGCTGTTCGACCAGGCCCAGGGCCTCTACGTCGATGGGGCGCGTCTTAATGCGGCCGGCGAGATAACCGTAGAGAACACCATCTATACCTACAACCAGGGGCCGGTGCTTGGGGCGCTGCTGGAGATCGGCGGCGAGGAAAACCTCGCACGGGCCGCCACCGTGATCGGGGCGGTGGACAGGCATCTGACGGTACCTGCCCACGCAGTGGTGCCCGGGAGTGAACCGGATACCCGCACCAGCATCCTCCGCTGCGATGGAACGGGCGACGGCGGACTCTTCACCGGGATCCTGTGCCGTTACCTGGCGCTCGCCGCCCTCGATGCCAGGCTCCCGGAGGAGGTCCGGTCCACCGCAGCCGAACTCATCACCGCGACGGCGGAGGCCTTCTGGGTGGGCCGGCGGACGGACGGCGGGCCGCTCTTCTCCGTCCACGCAGCACAGCCGGCGGCCGGCACCTACCCGGCGGGCGCCGCCGTCGAACTTTCCACCCAGCTGCAGGCCTGGATGGTACTGGAGGCCGCTGCCAGCCTTAAGTAGCATCCGTCAGCGGGGCAGTGCCGGCAGCTGGCGGACCGGAGCAAGCTGGGCGACCACCAGGACAGCGGTAACGGCACCGGCAGCCATGATGGCGGCGAGCACCACAATCTGAAACCGGCCCGCTTCCAACGGCGAAATCCCACCGAAGATGGCGCCCACGAATGCGCCGGGCAGCGTGACCAGACCCGTAGTTTTGGTCTGGTCGGTGGCTGGAATGAGGGCCGAGCGGACGGAACGCCGGGCGAGATCCAGGGTGGCCCGCCGCGGCGAAGCGCCCAGCGCCAGCCAGCCCTCCACCTCGTCCCAATGGTCGTGGACGGTTTCGGCGAAGCGCCGGCCGGCCAGGACGGCCACAGTCATGGCGTTGCCGATCACTATTCCGCCGATTGCGAGGGCATAGCGGGGACTGAACTCGATGGCACCAGAACCGAAGATGATCAGGAGCGTGGCGCCGACGCCGGCCGCCATGGACCCGCCTACCAGCCCCAGGCGTGGCCAGCTCCAGCCGACCCGCCGGGTGGCGCTGACCGCCGCGACGGCGAACATCACCAGCAACGCCAAGGCAACCCAGCCAGGACTGGTGATGATGCCGCTGAGGACAAAGCTCACCGCCGCCAGCTGGACGGCGCCCCTGAAGATGGCCAGCGCCGGCGAAAACCCGGACGGTACGCGGAAGGCCAGGAGCACCGCCGTAGCCAGCACCAGCAGCAGCCCAACGCCCGCAAGAGTGGGGACGAAGTAGTCGAGCTCAGGCATGGAGTTAGCATATCCACGAGGGCGCCGGCGGCTACTCCCAGCTCCCCAGCCCAAACTAATTACGTCACGCAATAGTTTCGTAATGGATGTGATCCTGATCACATCAGGCCGCATGCGTTTGCTGCCTTAGGTTTGGCTAACCTACAGTTCCAATGTGAGCCACCCCCCGTCCACGGCTCACCAGGGACTCCCGGTCCCCCAACTTTTCCCCAGAAAGCAGCCCTCATGAAGATCCGCAACAGCGCACTGGCCGGCATCGCGCTCGCCGCCACTGCAGCCCTCGGTCTGACCGCCTGTGGCGGCAGCACCACCCCGGCGGCCACCGGTTCCGCGTCCTCGGATGCCAAACCTTCCGGCGAGATTACGGTGTACAACGCCCAGCACGAAAGCCTCACCCAGGAATGGGTCGACGCATTCACGGCTGAGACCGGCGTCAAGGTGACCTTGCGCCAGGGTTCGGACACCGAACTGTCCAACCAGATCGTCCAGGAAGGCGCAGCCTCCCCGGCTGACGTATTCCTCACCGAAAACTCCCCTGCAATGGCGCAGGTTGAAAATGAAGGCCTCTTTGCCGACGTCGACAAGGCCACCGTTGACCAGGTTCCCGCCGAGTTCCGCCCGAGTACCAACAAGTGGACGGGCATCGCCGCCCGCTCCACCGTCCTGGTCTACGACAAAGCCAAGCTGACCGAGGACAAGCTGCCCAAGTCCATGCTGGACCTGGCCAACCCGGAGTGGAAGGGCAAGTGGGCCGCATCGCCGTCCGGCGCCGACTTCCAGGCCATCGTGGCCGCGCTGCTCGAGCTCAAGGGCGAAGCCGCCACCGAGGATTGGCTCAAGGGCATGAAGGAAAACTTCACCGCATACAAGGGCAACAGCACCGCCATGAAAGCAGTCAACGCCGGCGAAATCGATGCCGCCCTGATCTACCACTACTACTACTACGGCGACCAGGCCAAGACCGGCGAGAACTCGAAGAACGTCACGCCGTACTACTTCAAGAACCAGGATCCGGGCGCGTTTGTCTCCGTGTCGGGCGGCGGCGTGCTGAAGACCTCCAAGAATGCGGCCGCCGGGCAGGCGTTCCTGAAGTTCATCACCGGCAAGAAGGGCCAGGAAGTCCTGAAGAACGGCACCTCCTTCGAGTACGCCATCGCCTCTGATGTGCCGGCCAACGACAAGCTGGTTCCGCTCAAGGGCCTGCAGGCTCCCACCGTGGACCCGGCCAAGCTCAACTCCGCCAAGGTCACCGAGATGATGACCAAGGCAGGACTCCTGTAATCCAGTGACCTCCGATCTATCGGCTCCCCCGGCAGCGGGGAGCACGACGACGACGGCGGGCCGGGGCAAGCGCCCCCGCCCGCCTTTCGGCGTTTCCACGGTGTCCATCCTGGCGGTGCTGATCGCCCTGTTTTCCCTCATCCCGCTGGGGTACGTCGTGTACATGACGGCGGCAACGGGGTGGAACACCGCCGTCGAACTGATCTTCCGGCCGCGCGTTGGCGAACTTCTGCTCAACACCATCATGCTGATGGTGATCACCGTTCCGCTCTGCATTTTCCTGGGCGTGGGCGGTGCGTGGCTGGTGGAACGGACGCGTCTGCGTGGCCGGAAGATCTGGGCGGTCCTGTTGGCCGCGCCCCTGGCTATTCCGGCGTTCGTAAACAGCTATGCCTGGGTGTCCGCCGTTCCATCCCTGGAGGGGCTGGGCTCAGGGGTACTGATCGCCACGCTCTCCTATTTCCCCTTGGTGTATATCCCGGCGGCGGCAACGCTCGGCCGCCTTGACCCTGCCATCGAACAGTCCGCCGCCGCACTGGGGCTTGGCAATTGGCGGGTCTTCTTCCGGGTAGTGCTTCCCCAACTGCGCATCGCCATGACCGGCGGTGCGCTGCTGGTGGCGTTGCACCTGCTCGCCGAATATGGCGCGTTCGCGATGATCCGCTTCGATACCTTCACCACCGCGATCATGATCCAGTACCAGTCCACGTTCAACGGTACTGCCGGCAACATGCTGGCCAGTGTGCTGGTGTTTTTCTGCCTGATCCTGCTGGTGGTGGAAGTACGCGGCCGAGGCACAGCACGCTACGCCCGGATCGGCTCGGGCGCCCAGGCCAAGTCACTGCGCCTGCCGCTGCACGCCTACCAGATCCCGGCCCAGCTCGCCCTGCTTGCCCTGACGGCGTTGGCCTTCGGGCTGCCGCTGTTTCTGGTCCTGCGCTGGATCACGGCGGGCGGTTCGGCGATCTGGGTGGCGGACGAGTTCCTGCCGGCCCTGGTGTCCACCCTGGGCTACGGGCTTGCCGGCGCCGTGGTGACCACGGTCGTCGCCTTTCCCATGGCTTTCCTGGCGGTGCGGCACCCCAGTTGGTTCAGCAAATCCCTGGAACTCTCCAACTACGTCACCAGCTCGTTGCCGGGAATTGTGGTGGGTCTGGCGTTTGTGACGGTCAGCATCCGGCTGGTGCCCGGCATCTACCAGAGCGCCGGGGTGCTGGTGGCCGCCTACGTCCTGCTGTTCCTGCCACGGGCGCTGGTGAACCTGCGCGCGGGCCTGTCCCAGGCCCCGAAGGAACTCGACGAAGCGGCCCAGGCTTTGGGCAAACCGCCGTTCCTGTCCTTCATCCGGGTGACGCTGCGGCTCACAGCTCCCGCCGCCGCCGGCGGCGCGGCCCTGGTTTTCCTTGCCATCGCCAACGAGCTCACCGCCACGCTCCTGCTCTCACCGAACGGGACGCGCACACTGGCCACCGAGTTCTGGAGCAAAAGCAGCGAGATCGACTATGCGGGTGCCGCACCGTATGCCTTGCTGATGATCCTGCTCTCCGCCCCCATGACCTACCTTCTCTTCCAGCAGTCCAAGAAAGTGGCCGGACAGTGACCGAACAATCCCCCTCCAGGCTCCCCGGACCGCGGATCGCGCCATCCGTGGAGCCGTCCACGAACAGCCACCTGCAGATAGCGGACGTCACCAAGAATTTCGGGACTCAGGCTGTACTCAAGGGCGTCAACCTGTCCGTGGCCAAGGGCGGCACCACTGCCATTGTGGGCCCCTCCGGGTCCGGCAAGACCACGCTGCTGCGGCTGATCGCGGGATTTGAACACCCCGCCACCGGCACTATCTCGCTCAATGGCACCAAGGTGGCGGGCGACGGCGTTTGGCTCCCGGCCCACAAACGGCATGTGGGGTACGTTGCCCAGGACGGTGCGCTCTTCCCCCATCTCACGGTGGGCCAGAACGTCGCCTTCGGGCTTGACTCAGCCAAGCTGCCGGGCGGCCGCCCGGCAGTGGCTGACCGGATCACGGAGCTGCTGGACATGGTCTCCCTGGACCCCGCCATGGCCAAACGGCGCCCACATCAGCTTTCCGGCGGGCAACAACAGCGTGTGGCCCTGGCCCGCGCACTGGCCCGCGAACCCGAACTCATGCTGCTGGACGAGCCGTTCTCGGCTTTGGACGCGGGGCTGAGGGTGGCAACCCGGCGGGCCGTGGCAAAGGTCCTGAGCGACGCCGGCGTCACCACCATCCTGGTCACCCACGACCAGGCAGAAGCGCTGTCCTTCGCGGACCAGGTGGCCGTGATGCGCGGCGGCAAGCTGGCGCAGATCGGTAACCCGTTTGTGGTCTACACGCGCCCCGCCGACCGTGCCACCGCCGAATTCCTGGGCGACGCCGTGATCCTGGACGCCTGGATGGAGGGCTCACTGGCCACCTGCTCGCTCGGTGCAATCCCCGTCCGCCGGCCACCGGCCCAGGGCCGCGTGCAGGTGATGCTGAGGCCCGAGCAGATCCGCATTGCGGAGGACGGGCCCATCCGCGGCGTCGTGGTGGACACCGACTACTTCGGGCCCGAAACCACCGTGCGGCTCAAGCTGTCCGTACCACCGGGACTGGCCGGCGGCAGCGACCACCGTTATCCCGGCGGCGGCGAGGTCATCACCATCCGGCACTGGAACGCCTCCATTGCACGGCCGGGCATGGAACTTTGCCTGCGCGTGGTGGGCGAAGCGGTGGCGTTTCCCTTGGATCCGGCCGAACCCAACTAGGTAGCGTGACGTTGATTCCTTTGGGTATGGTTTTTTGTCAGACTTGATCCATGGTTTGTCTGGCAAGGGCTTTGGAATTGCGTGACGGGGACCGGGGGGCTTTGGAGGCGTTGACTCGTGGGAATTCTTCCTCCGCGTCGTTGGCGTTGCGGTCGCGCACGGTTTTGTTGGCTGCCGACGGGAGGCGAACTAACCCAGAAGGCGGAACCCTCCCTGAGCCGTCCAATTCCATTCCACCTTCACCATGGCCGCCGATAGGCCCCCATGAGGGTTGCATTCTCCTGCTCCCCTTACGGATGTACACAGATGCCTCTAGGTTCTGCCCACCGCGCGGCGTCCCGGCCGCAGCGTCGGCGGTGTGGCTTACGGTGAAGCCGGGGGGCAAGAGCGAGCCACACCCTCATGGGCTGTTCCTACCTGGCGGTTTGGCCAACGGTCCTTTCGAGCGCCAGCGGAGGCCCGCCCGGCCATCTGAAAGACCCCGGTTTCGCAGCTTCGCGACGCAGCCACCGAAGTGTTTGTCGGCTCACCGACTCCTTCGCGATAACACCGAGAACACCGGTCAAATGAGCGCCTCGGGGGGTGTCATCTGAGCTGACTTGCTGAATCCATCCGCCGTGTCGACCAAGCGATATGCATTGACGAACCCGGCCGTCATGACTGTGATGCTCGCTATGCCGGCAGAGGCGGCCTCGCGCTCCTGCGCCGTGACCACGATTCCAAGCCGCTCTAAATGTCGTTGGACCGTATTCCCTCCGGCTATTTCAAGACTGGCGCCGCCGGGTCCTCGGGTGCGAAGTCGCACGCGCAGGTCGGGGCGAGCGGACGCGATCTCCGCGGCAAGCTCGACCCCGGTCAGTCAGCCACCGATCACGTCGACACTGCCGAAGCCGAAACTTGCCAGTCGCGCGCCGCAGTCTGAGCGCTTCGCCGTGGGATGCAATGCTGAATGTTCCGGAAGGCATCACGGGCGAGGTGCTCCCCACCGCGTAGACCAAGCCGTCGTAACCGAGGATGCGCCCGTCGCGAGAAAGACCTTTTGCCCCTCCGCGTCGATGCGTTCAGCCCAACCGACCATGAGCTCCACATCGAGGTGCAGAACTGATGCGAGGGGCAACTCCGCGCTGTCCCTGCTGCCCGCGGCGACCTCGTGCAGCCGGATGCGTTCGACAAACGTTGCGCCAGCGTTCACCAGGGTCACGCGCCCGCTACGGCCGGCTGCTCGGTTCGCGGCCATGACGCTGGCATAGCCGCCGCCGATAATGATGAGGTCGGTATTCACTCGCATCCTGCTTGCTGCTGTGGCCGGCGACCAGTGATCTGGCACAGCTTGTGATCGACGCCCCCGGCGCGGCCGGTCCACTACGGCGGACCGCGTCCCCATCGATTGTCAGCGCAACTCGGTGACGGCTGAATACTCCGCTCGGTCGGCGCCAGCGCGGCTGTCCCCCACCCGCTCGAGTGCAGTGGCGTTGAAGCCTTTGATGATCAGCCAGAGCGCGAGCGACATCTCCCAGACGAACACGGGCAGCGCGACGAGCAGCCCGATCGGCGAGAACTGCCCGTACAGGCCGAAGATGACCAGCACGGTTGAGAGCGTGATGACCGCGCCACCTACCAGGCCGAGAACCGCGATGATGCGAGGCACGAGGCGGGACGTGTACATGAGCGAAGCCAGCAGGATCGAGCCGATGCCGAGCGCAAAGCCCGGGCCGAACAGGAGCGTAGCGTCTTGCAGCGTCAGCAGGGCAGCCGCGACGACTTCGAGGGTGCCCTCGTCGGCGCCGCGGGGCTGCTGCCGCAGCAGCAGCACGGTGAGCAGGCTGATAGTGCCCACCGCGATGATCGACGCCTCGATGATGCGGGCGGCGACGTAGGCCAGGGCCAACCTTGGGCTCTGGCGCTTGACGACGGGATAGATGGCTACTGCGGTGCCGACGACGGCGATCACGAGCAACGCCTCGAACAGAACACCGACGGCCAACGACGCGTCGCGGCCGGTACCGGTGACGTAGCTGGGCGTGTTCAGCACCGGAGCGTAGAGGAGCCGGGCGACGATCGCGCCGACCTCACTGAGCAGGAACAGACCGCCGATGAGAATCGCAGTTGTGCGTGTGGGGGTCATGAGAACTCCTTGGGGGGTAAGGGTGTACGGTGTACACCAAGATTCAATATACTCTAAGGTGTACGATGTACTCCAGTCAAGGGCAATCCCATTCTCAACCCAAAGGACCGCAATGACTCCAGCGCCGTCCATCCCGCGCCTTCGTCTCAACCGCGATCGCGTGCTTCAGGCCGCCGTGGAGCTCGCCGACGAGATCGGCCTCGAAGCGCTGAGCATGCGCCGGCTCGCCGAGGAGCTCGGGGTCGTACCGATGGCGCTGTACAAGCACGTCGCGAACAAAGAAGAGCTGCTCGACGCGATGGTCGAGGTGATCGTCAAGGAGATCGACCCGCCGATCAGCAGCACCGACTGGAAGACGGCTGTCCGCCTACGAATCATCTCGGCACGGCAGGTGCTAATGCGGCATCCGTGGGCCCGCGCGGTACTTGAGTCGCGCACCAATCACACCCCAACCGTGCTGGACTACATGGAGTCCACGATCGGGATGTTCCTGGCCGGTGGGTTCTCGGTGGACCTCACCCACCACGTCATGCACGCTCTGGGCAGCCGGATGTGGGGCTTCACCCAAGAACTGTTCAACCAACCCACAAGCTCCGGCAGTGCGGCCGCAGCCGAGACGGCCCCCGACGCGCAATCTGCCCAGACCCTCGCCACGGCAGAGCGCTACCCCAACATCGCGCGGATCAGCGGCGCGGCCGCCCACGACGGCACGGTCGTGGCACACGGATGCGACGACAGATTCGAGTTCGAATTCGCCCTTGACCTACTCCTTGACGGTTTCGAGCGGCTCCACCAAACGGGATGGCGTCCGCCGCTGCGAAGCTAACGGTCTACGAAACGGCTGGCACTGTTTCGCTGAATTGCTCCTTTGCCACCGGACCCGCCCCGATCTGCGCCGGCTGCACTCCACGGCAAACTGCGGCCTGCGCGCAGTGCGGGCAGGACCGTCCGCCGACCGCCCGCTGGCCCGAGGGTCCGGTCTGCGACAAGTGTTACACCGCGGCCATGCGCCACCGGGGCGGCTGCGACGGCTGCCACCAACAGCGCCGGCTGGTTGGCCCGCCGGGACCCGGGGCAAGCATCTGCGCCGACTGGCCCGGGATCCCGGGCCATGCATGTGGGCACCGGCTGCGGGATTGAGGACAATCTCTACGAACGGGGCCGGTGCCCGTCCTGCGCGCTTGCCCACAGAACCGTCGGCTCCTGGCCGCCGCTTCAGGGCAGCTCCCGACCGCCTTGGTGCCCGTCCATGAATCGATCACCGCCACCACTCCCCCGCGTTCGGCGCTGAACTGGTTGCATCAAGGAGCCGGCGCCCCGATCTTGCCGGGCTGGCCGCGGGAACGCTGGCCATCAGCCACGACGCCCTGGATACCCACCCGAATCCGAGCGCAGCCGCCTACCTAAGGTGGCTTGTGGAAAAGCGACATATCCGACGCCAAGGTTTTGCGGATCGTCGTAGTGGCCCGTATTTGCCGGGTTTGATGTGGCGATTCGCACCTGGTGGACACAACACCAGCGCAGACAGCAAGAAGCTCCGCAGCACGTGTCAGTGATGCGGAGACTTCCTGGCAACCCCTCCGCACCGGAATCCGTCCCAGTGCCGCTTTCATGACGGGCTGGCTGCACGAAGTGGTGGTCACCGTCGTCCCTGCGGCGCTGGCCGCCTTCACTGGCGCGGTACTCCAAGACCTGCCTCTGACACTCGACGGCGGGGGCGGGGGGGCGGGGGCGTCGCACCAAAAGTGCGGCACGCCGTCGTACTTTCGCGGAACGATGCGGACGTCAGCGGCCCAGGAGCCACCCGCCGCGCACTTTAGCCGTGGCTGCGAATCAGGTTGGCAATCTCCACGAAGCCCAGGCGATCCGCGTTCTGCAGGGCAGTGCGCGCCTCGGGGTCCCGAATGGTATGGTCCCCGCCGGCGTCCAGGAGCTGGCGCACCACCTCCTGCTGTCTGACGCCACCGTCGTTGAGCAGGATGGCCTCCTGCATGGCGGTCCAGCCCAGCCTGTTCACGTGGTTCACGGGCACCCCGGCGGCCAGGAGGATCTGCACCGTCTCCACATGGCCGTGCTCGCTGGCGGGAATCAGTGCAGTACCGCCGTAACGGTTGGTGCTGGTCACGTCTGCGCCGGCTGCAAGCGTCAGCTGGAGCATCTCATTGAATCCCTCGGCGCCGGCGTAGAGGAACGCGGAATCCTCGATGGCGTCTTTGGCGTTCACATTGGCGCCGTGGCCGATGAGTTCGCCGGCCAGCGCGACGTTGTTGGTCTTTGCGGCGACGATCAGTTTTTGGTCCAGCTGTGCCTGGGCCGTCGCGGACAGGGCTGGCGGCGTGGTGGGTGCCGCTGTGGTGTGAGCGGTCAGTGATAACGGGGACGAGGCTGTTGTTACGGACGAGGGCGACTCCAGCCGTTGCGGCTCACCTGGATTTGTCTGGCAGGCGGCCAGGAACGCCGCGAGACCCGCCACGATCAGAACCGCTGCTGCCTTGGGGGCCCGGCGGCACATGCTGAACGGTGTCATGGATCCGAGCCTACTTGGCAGCGCCCGCGACCGCTGCACCGATGGCCTCGGCACCTGCGGTGGCGCAGGCCTCGTCCAAAGTGCCGTCAGGGGCGCCCCCCACTCCGATGCCCGCCACGGAAACGCCGTTGACTTTAAGCGGGACGCCACCGGCCAAAAAGAGGGTGCCGGGGAGGTCGGCGATGCTGGGTCCGTTGCCGTTGATGCGCTTGGCCAGCTCGCTTGTTGGTGCACCGAAGGCGGCCGCGGTGTAGGCCTTCTGCTTGGCAGCGTCAATCGTATGCTCAGCGGCGTTGTCTCCGCGCAGGAGAGCCTGGACGGTACCAAACCTGTCAACCAGGGCCACAGTGACGAACGGCAACTTGTCCGCCTGGCATTTCGCGAGGGCTGCCTGGACGGCGTCCGACGAGGCGCCCACGGTGATGCGGTTCTGCGCGACCACGATACCCGGCGCCTGGGGAATATCAAGGGCGGGTACGGCGGCGCGGGCGGCCATTTGGCTGGTCCCGGCATTGGCGGCAGCGGTCAGGCCACCAGTCAGGAGCAATGCTCCGGCGGCAGCAACGGCGGCAATCTTGTTCGGCTTTTTCATGGGTTCTCCTTGAATTTCAGTTGGTGGCTCAACCAGACCGTGGCCTGGGCCCGGCCCGTGACCTCGTCTCCATCCTGTCCCGCCCAGCCGCGGCGGACATCGGGCCTTCGGTTGCATCCCGCTCCTCCGGAAGGCCAGCAGCGTCAGCCAAAAGGCTGAGAGACCAGCAACGGCGGGGGCCCTAGCATTGGAGGGGAACTCCCCTGACCAGAACCGGACAACATGCCCTCGCCAGCCACTGCCCTTGAAACCCCACCCGCCGGACCTGCTGCGAAGCCCGGCCGGCTCGGCCGGATCGACGCCGCGGTCCACCTCGGCTTTGCGTTGCTGTTAGTCGCATCGGCCGTCCGCTATGTCATGCGGCATAGCCTGCCAGACAACTTCCTGGTCCTCGGACTGGCCGGAGCGGTATGCGCCCTGTACGCGGTGATCGCTGTACTGGCCCGGCAGAAACGTCCGTGGGCGGTCTGGATGCTTGTACTTGTGGCCGTGTGGGGGGTCCTGGTCATTTCCGCCCCCAGCTTTGCGTGGTGTTCCTTTGCGATCTTTTTTCTGTGCCGGACAGCGTTCACGGGCGCCCTGAGTTACCTTGCGGCAGGCGCGGTGGCGGCCGCCACCGCCGTCGGGCTTTTTCGCCTGAGCGCCGGCACGGACCTGGCCATGCTGCTGGGGCCCCTAGCAGTCGGAGTGATGCTGACAATGATCTATGACCGGATCGAGCACGACTCCGCCGAGCAGCGCCGGCTCCACGCTGCAGTATCGCAGGCACAAGGACAACTGAAGGCCAGCGAACGCCGCGCCGGGACCATCGCCGAACGCGAGCGGGTATCACGCGAGATCCACGACACCGTGGCTCAAGGCCTTGCCAGCAGCCTGCTGCTCCTGGAAGCCGCCAAACGCTCGTGGCCCGGCGCGGCATCCCGCCGCGACGTCGATCGGGCCGCCGAACTGACGCGGCGGAACCTCTCCGAAACCCGTAGCCTTGTCCACGAGCTCGCTTCCCCGGGGCTCGACGCCTCGCCGCTGCCCGAGGCCCTGCGTCAGGCCGCCACTCAGTATGTCCCGAACGCCAGGCTCCTGCTCACCGGCGAGCTGAGGGACGTCCCGGCGGAGGTCCGGCACACGCTGCTCCGGGTGGTCCAGAGCGCGGCCGCGAACATTCAACAACACGCAAACGCCACCGCCACAACCGTAACGCTGGGTTTCCTTCCGGATTCCGTCACCTTGGACATTTACGACGACGGAACCGGGTTTAACCCGTTGGCGGCAGCACCGCCATCGGACGCCGGAGGCTACGGACTGCGGGCCATGCGCCAGCGCGTGGAACAGCTGGGCGGGGAATTCTCGGTGGAAAGTTCCCCCGGACAGGGCACCATCGTGGCGGCCCAGGTACCCGCCCAACACCCCATGCAGCTACCAGCGCAGCGAACCAACCAGGAAGAGTCATGAGAACCATCAGCGTCCTCCTCGTGGACGACCATCTGGTGGTCAGGAGCGGACTCCGCTCGTTGCTGGGCACGCAGCCTGACTTTGAGGTGGTGGCCGAGGCCGCCTCTGGCGAAGAAGCCCTCAAGCTGGCGGACCAGCACTCGCCTGCTGTGGTGGTGATGGACTTGGCCATGGGCGCCGGGATGGACGGGATCGAGGCCATTAAGCAATTGCGGCAGCGCAACGGCCGGCAGGCCATTCTTGTCTTCACCACCTACGATTCAGACGCGGACATCGTGCGGGCAGTGGACGCCGGGGCAATGGGCTACCTGCTCAAGGACGCAGCCCCGGACGAAATCTTCGCCGCCCTCCGTGGCGCCGTGCAGGGAAAGTCCGTGATGAGCGCACCGGTAGCTTCCCGGCTTTTCCAGCAGCTGCGGAATCCCGGCGACGTCCTGACGCCGCGGGAGGCCGAGTTGCTGAGCCTCCTGACCCAAGGGCTCAGCAACCGGGAGCTGGGCCAGCAACTCTTCATCTCCGAAGCCACGGTCAAGACCCACCTGGCCCACATTTACGCCAAGCTGGGGGTGGAAACCCGTGCCGCAGCCATCGCCACTGCCATCCGCAGGGAGGGTATGCGCTAGGAGACTGTCGAATCAGTCGCGGGCGCTAACGCGGGTCGGCTGGACTGGTAGAGCCCGTGGTTAGGACTGGCCTTATGCAGGACATGAAGACGCGGAACCCGGGTATTTGGATATGGATGCGCTGACCGGGGAATTGTTGGCTCCGGGCTCCGGGCTGCGTCTTTGCATTCTGATCCCCTCGCGGCGGCGCCGGCCTTCTGCTCCGGCGCCGGTCATTGGGTCGTTGCACGCATTGGAGGCCTTGAAGGCCTTTCGGACCGGGAGGCCCCGGAGGCGTTGACAGACGATCTGCGGTGGAAGGCCGCGTGCGGGTACCGGTTTACTGATAAGGCGTTCCATCCGAGCTGCAAGCTGCGGGAGCGCCGACCTTGCTGCCACCCCGTGGTCGGTTTAATTTTCCGGACTACGGAGTTCCGGGCGTTCGTCTCTTTGCTACACGCGGAACCAACGGTCCAGCCAGCCAAGGCTGCATGCCCGAACCAAAGTAACAATTCGTTTTTAGGCCTTTCTGAAAAAATACGTTGACAGTGATTCAAGTCACTCTTAACTTTGATTTGGGATCCCAAGCTCCCCCCAACGAGGGCGCGGCCAGGATCGGTCCAAGGGCGAGTCCGGCACCGGCGACGCCTCCAACACAACAGGTCCACGCCGCGACCGACCAGCCCTCAGCCGACTGGGGGCGAGCGCACGTTGGCCAAGGAACCCGATCCCGAACCTCGAAGAAGGAACCAACCGCATGAAGTTTGCACGCCTCGGCCCCGTCGGAGCCGAAACCCCCGCCATCATGAATGGTGGTAGTTACTACTCCCTAGCCGGACTGACCCCGGACCTAAACCCCAACTTCTGGTCCTCGGGCGGCCCCGGCCGTGCAGCAGCGGCCCTGGCTGCCGGGGAACTACCGAAACTGGATGCCGTGAGCCTCCGAATCGGGGCGCCAATCACCCGGCCGTCTTCAGTGTTTTGCGTCGGCTTGAACTACGCCGCTCACGCCGCTGAGTCCGGTTCCGAACCACCCGTGGCACCGATCCTGTTCCAAAAGGCTGCCAACACCGTCGTAGGACCCAACGACGCCGTCGTGATCCCCCGCGCTTCCACCACCACGGACTGGGAAGTCGAACTGGGCGTTGTCATCGGCACCCGCGCGTCATACCTCAATTCACCATCGGATGCGCTCAGTCACATCGCCGGCTTTGTCACGGTCAACGACCTGTCCGAGCGGACCTTCCAGCTGGAGGGCTCCGGCGGTCAATGGTCCAAAGGCAAGAGCTGTGCCGGGTTCTGCCCCACCGGTCCATACTTGGTCACCCCCGAGGAAGTGGACCCAGGCGACCTCCGGCTGCGCACATGGGTAAACGGTGAACCCCGCCAAGACTCCACCACGCAAGACCTGATTTTCGACGTGGCCACCATCATCCATGACCTCAGCCAGTACCTCGTCCTGGAAGCGGGCGACTTGATCTGCACCGGAACGCCGGAGGGCGTGGCCTTGTCCGGACGCTTCCCTTATCTAAAAGCCGGGGACGTGGTGGAGGTAGAGGTGGCTGGCCTTGGACGCCAGCGGCAGGAATTCATTCAAGCCTAGAAGTACAGTCGCGTTTATTCTTGGCGCTGTCGGCGTTTTAATCGTGTGATGTCTCCAAAGTTTGGTAACAGTTCCGCCTCGAGACTTCGGTGACACTTGCTGTCTCTAGACATCGGTAACAGTTTTCTCTGCCTGCCTATCTGCGGAAGTGGGTGCGTGCCTTGCCCATCCGGACGTAAGTGGTTCCTTCGGCGGCCAGAAGTACTCTGCGAGGACCTCCCCTCCGGTTTTGGCGGAGCACGACGCCGTCAAGGTCCCAGGCGGCAATGACGACTAGTCCGCCCATCCGCTTGGTCACGGAGTACAGGGTCCTGCCGATGCCGACCATGTCCCCGGGCAACCGCGTTGGCGAAGTGTCGGACGGCGTGAGCGTGGCTCCAGGGCTGCGGCGTGGCCTTCATCAAAGGCCCTGTGGCCCGTATCGCATAGAACGTCTTGCGGGTTTGCCCGTGAGGACCTCCAGGGCGGCGAACAAGGTGGTGGTGCCGTTGGCCCTCCTATGTTTGTCTAGCCTTGTTCAAGGTGGCGTTTTTCGAGTTAAGGGTTCGGTGGACCCGTCGCGCCAGGTAGCGTTTGGTGCAGCGGCGGATTTCCTTGATGGTGCGTCCTTCGGCCTCCCGTTTGTCCGCGTGGTTCGTCTCCAGCCTGCTGCGCCACTCGGCGGCGTCCTTCATCAGCAGCTCCGCGAGTTCGATGGCCATGGCACTATTCTGCTCCACGGGACTCCTTATTCAAGGCGTGGCATTATGGCCATATCAGGCAACAAGCCGTCGTCTTCACCCCGGGAGATCCAATGCTGCGTGTCCGCCCCGTCCACTTCACCTCGCGCCTGGACCAGTGGGAGCGACTCCTCACGGGTCTGGGGATGGTCCGGACAGTCGATGACGGGCCTTGGCAGGAGTTCGACTCCGGGTCGGGCAGGCTTGCGCTGCACGCCGCCGAGCCGGGCTCGCCCGAAGACGGGACGACGGGGTTCGGCGTCGAAGTGGGCGATTTGGCTGAGTTCGCCCGGCGCACCAACGAGGCCGGGGTGGAGAGCGGGACGTCGCCGGCCGAGCTGACCCGGGCTGACCATGGCGACACCTGCCGCATCACCGGCGAGGACGGCTTCAGTTTTTACGCCGACAAGGCCGCCCACGGAGCCCAGTGCGCGGACGCCGATCAGGCGCTTGCCGTCGTCGTGGTTTGGTTCACGCCGGACGCTGCCGCGGCCGCCCAAACACTGCGCAACATGGGTGCGCGCCGCCGTCCAGTCCCGGACGATGACGAAACAGCGGACTTCGCGGCCAAGAACGGCGGGGTGCTGATGGCGCGCCCGGCCTCCGGGCCACCCCGGACCGGCCTGGGATTTGAGTACGACGGCGATCTGGGCGCCCTGCGCACCCGGCTCGCGGACGCCGGGGTGGAGGTCGGCGAAACGGAGGAAGCCTTCGGCCGGACCCTGCACGTGGCCAACCCGGATGCAGCCGCCGCAGGAACGGCCAGCCCAGCCCCGGATTCCAATGCCGGCCCGCACGTCCCGCCCACGCTCTGGATCTCCCAGCGGCGCGCCGAGGGGTGAGATCCCGGCGCTGTGGCCACGCGCTTTGGACGGCGAATTACGCTAAAAGCCCCCCTCACCGGCCCGCACGCGTCCGATGGGGTAGAACTTAACCATGAACGTTCGCACTCCTGACCCCAATCCCGGCTGGCTCTCCGAGGAGGACCTCTTTGAGGCACGCGGGAGGCTGCCCATGATCTACGTGGAGGCCGTTCCCGTCAGGCTGGATCCGCTGGGATTCGTGAACGAGGTTGGCACGCTGCTGCAGGCCGATGAAGACGGCACCATGATCCGGTCGCTGGTGTCCGGCCGGGTGATCTACCGCGAGACCATCCGCGCCGCGCTCCTGCGCCACATGGAGAAGGATTTGGGGCCGCTCGCGTTTCCCCAGCTTCCCATCAGCCCGGTGCCGTTCACGGTGGCCGAATACTTCCCGGCCCCGTCCCACACCGGCTTCACCGACGACCGCCAACACGCCGTGTCCCTGGCCTATGTTATCCCCGTGACGGGCGAATGCGAGCCCCGCCAGGACGCCCTGGAACTGACGTGGATGACCCCGGAAGAAGTGCTTAGCCCCGGGGTTCAGCTCGAATTCGACGGCGGCCGGGGAGCTTTGGTCCGCCAGGCGCTCGCCTTTGCGGGAGTGGGCTTCTGACGCCCGGAGGATCCCCGGCGTCCCGGACTGGAGCGCCCTGCTTTGTAGACTGTAGGGCGGACCGCAAGAGAATTTAAGGACCCCCATGACCGAAACCCCAGCCGCCAGGCATTACAGCGAACAGCAGGCTGGATCTCTGACGTCCGGCGATCAGCTCCTCCTTCCCGATGGTGAACGCACCGCCGAAATCCAGCGGGTGGAGCTGGAGTCAGATGATTTCGGCACACCTGCCGTGGTTCTGGCCAACCTCACCGGCGGCGGCACCATCCGCATCGCGGCCGGCTCCACGGTGAAGATCGCCAGCCCAACGGCCCGCAACGTCACGCTTCAGGACATCATGGTCCAGGATGCGGCCCACCAGGACACAGCTACCGACGCCGTCACGCAGCTTCCGGTGGCAATGCGCCTTCCCGAGGGGGAACAGGCCGACGCTGAACAGCCCGACGGGGAGCAATTCCACGCGGAATCCCGCGAACACCAGCCACCGGCAGCGGTGGAGGCAGCACCGGCGGCTCCCGCCGTCGTCGTACCTCCTCTGCCTGCCATCCCGCCCGCGGTGAGTGGCCCTTCGGCGGAGGAACTCGCGCGGATTCCGGCCCCGCAGGGCACGCCGGAAGCCGTGGTGGAGGCAGCCGCCGAAGCCCACCCCGACGCCGTGGGTGTGCTGCTGCTGGCCGACAAGCTGGCCAAAGGCATCAATTTCAAGTCCGGCAGCTGCCTGAAGGACCTCAGCGACCTCGCCCACGAGCTGTTCATCACGCTGAAAGACCCTGACGGGGCGCTGGCCGTGGCGGACCTGCTCAACGTGCTGCCGTACGACGGCAACCCGGGCAGGTGGGCCTCCGTGGAGGCGTCGCTGGCGCTGTCCAGCTACATCTGCCGCCAGGACCGGCAGGAAGAGCGCGCCGAAGTCTACGAAAAGCTGCTGCGCACCCCGGAAAACCAGGAAACGGACCCTTTCAAGGCGCGCATGAACGCCAAGGTGCGCCAGCGGTCACTCAACGAACCCAACCTATACGACAAAGAGATCTTCCGCTCGATCGACAACTCCAACCACGAGGCCGAGCGGGAGTGGCGGCTGCTGCGGCTCGAGTCCCTGCTCTTCCTGCGGGCCCACGGCGGGTCTGAGACGATCGGGCTCGGTGAACTGCAGCGCCGGATCAGCAACGAGCTCGAGTCCGTCCGGGCCTGAACAAACTAGCCCTACCCGGGGTTGCGCGGGAGTTGTAGATTCGGGGCTATGACGAACAATCTGAGCGTGGTGGTTAATGCTGATGCGCCGCAGGTCTGGACCATGCTGCGCGAACCGGCCAAGGTGGCCCAGTGGCACGGCTGGGAGGCCGATGAACTGGCGGCCGAAATCAACGAGATCTACTTTGGCAGTAAGGTCGTCGAAGCCCCGGACCACACCAGCCTGACCGCCAACGGCGGCGATGTTTTTGACCTGAAACCGGTGGCGTCCGGGACGGAGGTCCGCGTCACCCGGGCGGCCCTGGACCACAATTCCGAATGGGCGGCCTGGGACGAGGACATCACGCAGGGCTGGCTGACGTTCCTGCAGCAGCTCCGATTCGCGCTGGAACACCATCCGCACGGCCAGCGGCACACTCTGTTCATCGAGGTCCCGGGCGGATCCGGTTCAGCCATCGAGAAGCTGGGGCTGTCCGAGGTTCCCAAGCCCGGCGAGCCATACCAGCTGACCCTGGCCACCGGAGAGGAAATCTCCGGCAAGGTCTGGTACCGCAGCAACCATCAGGTGGGGCTCACTGTCCACGGTTATGCCGAGCACGGGGACGGCCTGCTGATCGTGGCCGACCAGCCCGTCATCGAGGACGTCAGGCCCGACGGCGGTGCCATGGTGATTGCCTCCACCTACGATCTGGGTGCCCACAAACTGGAGTCCATCCAGTCGTCCTGGGACGGCTGGCGGGCTGAGAACTACCCCACACCAAAGGCGGCCAACTGAGGGATCGGCGCTGTTTGCTGGCACACTGTAACGGTGCCAGCCATTCCCGCCTCCGCTCTGCCCGCTGACTCCACTGCCGCTAGCGCCGGAGTCACCTTTGCCGGGCAGTCCATCGCTGCGCAGTCCCAGTTCTCCTTCACCGTGGGCACTCGGTTGGCCGAAAATTGTGCGCCGTCGGCCGACCAAGTCGCTACCAACGGCGGCCGGTTTCTCGGCCGCACGGGCACCATCAGCACGCCGCACGGTGAGATCCAGACGCCCGCTTTCATCGCCGTCGGGACCAAAGCCACCGTGAAGTCGGTGCTGCCAGAATCGATGGCGGAACTTGGGGCGCAGGCGCTCCTGGCCAACGCCTACCACCTGTACCTCCAGCCAGGCGCGGACATCCTGGACGAGGCCGGCGGGCTGGGCGCGTTCATGAACTGGTCCGGGCCCACCTTCACCGACTCCGGCGGATTCCAGGTGATGAGCCTGGGCTCGGGGTTCAAGAAGGTTATCGACATGAAATCGGTTGATTCTTCGGGGCCGGATGACGCTGTCGCTCCAGGCAAGGAACGCCTGGCCCACATCGACGACGACGGCGTCTGGTTCAAAAGCCACCTCAACGGCGACCGGCACCGGTTCTCGCCGGAAATCTCCATGCAGGTCCAGCACCAGATCGGCGCGGACATCATGTTCGCGTTCGATGAACTGACCACGCTGCAGAACTCCCGCGGCTACCAGGAGGAGTCACTGGAGCGCACCCGCCTCTGGGCGCTGCGCTGCCTGGACGAGCATTTCCGGCTGACCTCATCCCGCGTGGGGAAGCCGTACCAGGCCCTGTTCGGCGTGATCCAGGGCGCCCAGTACGAGGACCTGCGCCGGAAGGCCTGCCAGGACCTGGGAGCCATGAACTTCGACGGCTACGGCATCGGCGGGGCGCTGGAGAAGGAGAACCTGGGCACGATTGTGCGCTGGTGCAACGAGGAACTGCCGGAGGACAAGCCGCGGCACCTGCTGGGCATCTCCGAACCGGACGACATCTTCACCGCCATCGAAAACGGTGCGGACACCTTCGACTGTGTCTCCCCCACCCGCGTGGCCCGCAACTCGGCGTTCTACCACCCCACCGGCCGCTACAACCTCTCCGGCGCCAAGTACAAGCGCGACTTTGGGCCCCTGCAGGAGGGCTGCGACTGCTACGCCTGCGCCAACTACTCGCGCGCCTACATCCACCACCTTTTCAAGGCCAAGGAGATGCTCTCCGCCACCCTCATCTCCATCCACAACGAGCGCTTTGTGGTGAAGATGGTGGACGACGCCCGGCTAGCCATCGAGGCTGGCACCTTCTTCGACTTCAAGGCCGAGACCCTGGCGCAGTACTACTCCTGAGTCCGCCGCCACTGCGGCGGGCCGCGGTGCTGCCGCGGCCCGCCGTCGTCCTCCTATATCCTGACAAGATGCTCCTTGAGATCCCTGCCACTGCAGGCACCGCCGAAGCCCTGGTTGTCCGTCCTTCCGCCGGTGAAGGCCCGTTTCCCGGCGTCATCCTGTACATGGACGCGTTCGGCCTGCGTCCGCGCATCGAGGAAATGGCGCGGCGCATCGCCGACTGGGGCTACGTGGTCCTGGCGCCGAACGTCTTCTACCGCGAAGGATCTGCTGACGAGTTGGCACCGACGGTGGACATGACCACTCCGGACGGCCGCGCGGCTGCCGGCAAGGCCGCGTTCCCACGGGTGGGACACCTCACTGCAGACAAAGCGCTGCCGGACATTGACGCGTGGGTTGCAGCGCTGGGAACGCTCGACGGCGTTGCGCCCGGCCCCATCGGCACGTTCGGTTACTGCATGGGCGCCCGCCTCGCGGTCCGCACCGCCACCGCCCACCCGCAGGTGGTGGCAGCCTGCGGCGGCTTCCACGGCGGCGGTCTCGCCACCGACGCACCGGACAGTCCGCACCTGGAACTGGCTCATGCGAAGGCGCGGTTTGTGTTCGGCCACGCCGACCACGACCAGAGCATGGCTCCCGAGGCCGTCGCGCGCCTGGGCGAAGCGCTCGACGCAGCGGGGCTCGAGGCGTCCAACGAGATCTATGCCGGTGCGCCGCACGGCTACGCGATGGCAGACACCTCGATGTTCCACGCCGAAGCCACGGAGCGGCACTTCACCGAACTCCGCGGCCTCCTCGACGGGACGCTGAAGGGCTGACGCCAGGCCCTCCGGAGAGGGCTACGCCCGGAAGGTGCAGCAGGCGGCTTAGGGCCGGTCCCCCGTCCTCACGCCGATGACCCGCCGCCTAACCCGCCGGAACGCTGCCGGACCGCCGGAGCGTTTCGGCGATCGGAGCCCGTTCGGGCAATCTGGACGCGCTCCGGCGACGTGGGTATTCCACATAACGACGGCGGCGCCTTCCGGGCTGCCACTGGCTGCAGCATTCTGTCGGGATGACACCCTCGCAGCCAGTCCGCCTTCCCGCACTTCCAAGCACCGGTCACCTGTGGCGAACGGGCCAATTGCACGAAAAGGGCCTCAATTCCCGGGCCATCAAGGTATTGGTGCTCCATAAGAAACTTGTTCGACTCCGCTACGGCTGCTACATCCGCGGTGAGCTGTGGGAGAAGCAAACGCGTGCAGTCCGCAGCAGGCAATTGATTCAGGCCCACGCGCACGGAACACTCACGACATCGACCGGAGACTTCGTCTATAGCCACACCTCGGCGGCGCGGCTGCACGGTTTGTATCTCTGGGATGTTGACGACCTGATCCATCTTCTGCTGCCTGTTAGCCCCTCCAGCGAACGGCTAGGCAAGGATGTCCGCGGCCATACGCGGCCCTACGCCTAGTCGGAGGTCGTGACCCTTGGGAAACTTCGGGTGACGTCGCTCGAGCGGACGGTGGTGGACTGCGCCATGACGCTGAGTTACCGGCAGGCACTGGTGCTGATGGACCACGCACTCCGGCTTGGCGCAGATAAAGCCATAATGGAGACCGCAGCTGACGGCCTGCCGGGACGCCGCGGGATCCGGACCCTCCGACTGGCGCTCGCCAACGCCGATCCAAGGTCGGAGTCAGCGGGTGAGACGCTCACCCGCGAACTACTCACTAGGCTGAACCTTCCCATGCCCGAACCGCAGGTCGAGGTGACTACCCGAGCCGGTCGGTACCGCCTGGATTTTGCCTGGAAGGAGAAGAAAGTCGCGCTTGAATTCGACGGGAAAACGAAGTATTTCGATTACAAGCCGACGGCCGAGGTGTTGTACAAGGAACGACAACGCGAGAATGCGCTCACTGAAGACAGCTGGAAATTCGTGCGCGTGAAATGGGATGACCTCTTCCACGAACTGGAGTTCAAAGCCCGCATTCTGGCCGCGCTCCGGCGCTAGCCATGCCGCCGAGATCGCCGGAACGCGACGGACTAGCCGGTCCGTCCCGGCGATCCAGCAGCGTTCGGGCTGGCCCGCAACGTTCCGGCGGTCTCGCCGCAGCTGGAAGATACGACGCCGGGCGGCAGCTACGCGGCGTTCGTCACAGCTGCCGTCGGGGCGCCGTAGCTGGGTTCGCGCTTTTTGATCCAGCCGATCACCAGGGACGTCACGGGGACGAACAGGACCTCCACGAGGGTCTTGTAGGCGAAGCCCACCACCACGTAGTTCACAAACGTGCCGAAGTCGGTGATGCCGATGACGGACGCGGCGATGCTGCAGAAGATCAAGGTGTCCACGAATTCGCCTGCGCCGGAGGAGCCCATCAGGCGCGCCCAGAGGGATTTCTCCCCTGACCGGGCCTTCATCTTCACCAGGATCCAGGAGTTGATGGTCTGCCCGGCGAGGAATGCCAGCAGTGAGGCGAGCACAATTTGCGGAACGGGGCCAAGTGCGATTTCAAGGGCCGCCGGCTTTGAGGTGCTGAACGATGTCCTCTGCCTGAGCCGCAGCATCCGCGACTGACCAGCATGGGAGAAGACATGAACGCAATAATCACCGTGGTACTCGCCGGGGCTTCCGGCTTCGTCGGCGCCTACCTGCGGGGCCGCTTCGAGCGGGACGGCTGCCTCTGGCAGGGCGGCGCGCGCTAAGTCAGTCCCCACCCCACCCCGGACGCTCTCTCACTTAATGCAGGTTTTCCAAACGCTCTCTCACTTTCATAAGATAGTGAGAGAGCGTTTAGGTTTTTCCTGCAGGATCTCCGAGAGCGTCTGGAGGGGCGGCCGAACTCATCGCCGGGGAATGTTCCGCAGGTTGCTGCGGGCCATGCTGACGGCCTCGCCCGCACCGCGGTTCAGCACCACTTTGGACATGGCCGTGGTGAAACCGAGCACCTGGGACCCAGAAACCTTGGGCGGAATCGAGAGCGCCTGGGGATCGGTGATCAGTTCCACCAGTGAGGGGCCCTGGTGGGCGAACGCTGCGCGGTATGCCCCCTCGATCTGTGTAGGCTCCGTGACCCGTACGGCGTGGAAACCCAGGGCCCGGGCGACGGCGGCGTAGTCGGCGTCGGGCACGTCCACGCCGAAGTCGGGAAGCCCGTCCACCAGCATTTCGAGCTTCACCATACCCAGCGTCGAATTGTTGAAGACCACCACGTTGACGGGCAGTTTATGGGCGGCGACCGTAATGAGCTCGCCGAGCAGCATGGACAGGCCGCCGTCACCGGACACGGAGACCACCTGCCGGCCCGGAAAGGCCAGCTGCGCGCCGATAGCGTGCGGGAGCGCGTTGGCCATGGACCCGTGCAGGTAGGAGCCGATCAGCCGGCGGGTGCCGAGCGGGTTGATATACCGGGCGGTCCAGACGTTGCACATGCCGGTGTCCGCAGTGAAAATGGCATCCTCAGCCGCTACCTGGTCCAAGAGGGACGCCGCGTATTCGGGGTGGATCGGCTGCTTCTTCTCCACCTTGCGGGTGTAGGCGCGCACAGATTTGTTCATCAGCCTGTCGTGCTTTTTGAGCATCTGGTCCAGGAACCGGCGGCTCTTTTTTGGCTTCAGCAACGGCATCAGGGCGGCGAGGGTGGGCAGCACGTCGCCGTGGACTGCGACGTCGACGTCGGTCCGCCGGCCCAGCCGGTGGGCTGCCCGGTCCACCTGGGCGGTCCGGGTTTCCGGCAGGAACTGGTCGTAGGGAAAGTCGGTGCCCAACAGAATCAGCAGGTCAGCGTCCTCGATCCCTTCGGCAGCGGCGCCGTAGCCCAGCAGGCCAGTCATTCCGATGTCGTACGGGTTGTTGTACTGGACGAAGTCCTTGCCGCGCAGCGAGTGGCCGATGGGGGCGTTGATCAGTTCCGCGAGCGAGATCAGTTCGTCGTGGGCACCTTCAACGCCTGCGCCGGCGAAAATCGCCACCTTTCCGGCTTCATTGATCGCATCGGCCAGCTGCCGAACGCTGGCGGGGTCCGGGGTGAGCGTGGCGCGCCGGAAGGTGGCAGGCAGCGGTGCTTCGGCTGCCGCTCCAAGTCCGGCGATATCGCCGGGAAGTGTGACGACGGCGACTCCCCCGATGCCGACAGCATGCTGGATGGCGCTGTGCATCACGCGCGGCGCCTGCTCGGCCGTGCTGACCAGTTCCGAGTAGACCGAGCATTCGTTGAAGAGCCGGTCCGGATGGGTTTCCTGAAAGTAGCTGCTGCCGATCTGTTTGCTGGGGATGTGCGAGGCGATGGCCAGCACGGGAGCCCCGGACCGGTTCGCGTCGTACAGTCCGTTGATCAGGTGGAGGTTGCCCGGGCCGCAGGATCCTGCGCAGACCGCCAGCCTGCCGGTCAGCTGGGCTTCCGCGGCGGCAGCGAAGGCGGCGGCTTCCTCGTGCCGGACGTGGATCCAGTCGATCCCGCCCTTGACGGCGCCGCCGGTCTTCCGGACGGCGTCCACGATCGGGTTCAGGCTGTCGCCGACGATCCCGTAGATCCGCTGCACGCCGGCAGCCTGGAGTTGTTCGACGAGCTGGGTGGCTAGTTCCTTGGCCATGGTGCACGCTCCCGCGAGATGGATCGATGAGCTGACACTGGCCAATATAGTCTGCCCGCCCGGTCCGACACCGGGGCCCGGTGGTGGGTCCGGCCCGAATGCGTTTCCGGTGCACCAACGGATCTGCGTGAGCACCGACTTGTCAGCCTCACCCAGCTCTGGCTGGCCAATTCGGCAGCTGCCGTTGCTGGCCTGCCGCCGGATAACCGGCACCCACCCTCGATGGCAGGCTATGACCTCCTCAGCCGCAGAACGACACCACCAGTCCCGACTGTGCAAGAGAACATCTCATGAGTTCGACCAACCCCGTCATCGTTTCCAGCACTCCCCGCGCCGCCGCCACGGGCTCACACCGGAGGCTGCGACCGCGGCCGTGGACCCGGCCCGTCCGAGCCTCCGGCTGCCCACCATCCAGGCGGTCCTTGCTGAGGCACTCACGGTGGGCGGAAAGGAGCAACATCACGGCAGTTTTCGATTGGAAAGTCAGCGGAGCCGATCAGCTTCCGTTCGCCGGCCCAGTGGTCCTGAACGACGTTGACATAGCAAGGCGTCATTGCCGGACAGAACCAGTCGAAAGGCGACTGCCAGCCATTGTTTGCAACTGCGGCCGGCGTGAAGCCTGCGGTGGGGCACTGGGCCGCCTATGGCGCGAGCGTGTGGGCGAGCCCGGCAAGGACCGGTTCACGGCCAAGTTCGATATGCGAATACACCAGGGAATAGGCCAAATCGGGCCGGCCTTTGAGGATGGCGCCGCAGAACTCCACGTGCTCGTCACGCTGAAGCTCGTTGCTGCGGTTGTGGGCGAGGCCGAAGATCCAGCGCATGCGGCCGAAAAGTGGCTTCAGGGATTGCCCCTCCGCGACGCGGACCGATGCGGTGCGTGCCGCGAAAGTTTTGAGGCAGAGCCGGACGTCAAAGAGTTCGTTGACATCGGTGAGCGTGAGCCGACGCACCGCCGCACCCCGGCGGGGGGATGTTTCAACGAAGCCGTCCTCCTCTGGAAAACGGTTTACCGCGACCGCACCATCACCACCTCGGACAGCGGGGCAACACCACAAACCCGGACCCCCTGCGATTCCTCCCGCTCCTGGGTTGGGAAGACATCAACCTCACCGGAGACTGCACCTGGCCACGACCCAACCACAGCAACCCGGCAAATACCGGCCACGGCGACGATCCGAAAACCTTAACGTCGGATATTCCACATTTTGCCAGCCACCCCTGGTGTGACGGGCCAAGGTCATGTGTAGCATTCCGGGCGGTCGGCGGGAAGATGCCCCACCCGGCGGGGTCCGTCTTTCCCCGGGCACGCCTAGTACGTTTCCGGCGGCGCTCGCGCTGCAGGGCTGTCATCGGCCCCTCAGAGGGCAACTGCTGGCACGACCTTCATTTGGGACGCTGCCGCCATCCGGCAAACGCACTACCATCGCAGCGGGAGCTCAAGCGGAACTTCTTACCCCGACGGGCGCGTCACCCGGAGAGCTCCCGGTGACGCTCCCGTCTGGATATGGGCTATACGGATCTTAGAAGTTGCTGGTATGAAGGCTCGCGGGCCACGAGAGGGTAGCCCGGGAGGTGTCATCGACGCTTCAAGTTGTGGTTTATGCAAGGTCGCCGATGGCTCTTGCTATGTCAGCAGTTTGCCCCAGCGCGGGTCCAGGAGGGGTGCGCCCGCGATTTTAAGGGCGTGCCAGAGCGTTACGGCCACGGAGTCCAGGACGGGAATTCCGGTGCTTTCTTCGATTTCGGCCGTGATGTTGGCGCCGTAGAGGTTGGTGCACAGGTAGACCAGTGCGTCGGGGGCGGTAGCTGCGAGTTCCAGGGAGCCTGGCCTCATCTCCTCCGCGGTAACTCGGGCGAAGGATTCGTTGTCACTTAAGCCCAGTGCCCGGTGGCCGGTTGTCTTGATCCCTTCCCGCTCGTAGGAAGCGATTACCTCGTGATTTACATCCTCGGTATATGGCGTGAAAAGGCCGATCCGTTCCGTGCCGAGTGTCCGGAACGCTTCCAGGTACGCCAGTGTGGAGGTGGTGGCGGGAACGCAGGTGGCATCTGTGATTTCCTTGACCAGCTCCTGATCGTGGGCCGCACCCAGCCAGGAACCGGAGGTCCCGTTCCAGGCGATCACGTCCACGTCCGCCGTCGCAAGCAGTTGCGCGGCTTCCCGCATGACTGCTGGGTCGAACTGCCGGTCCGACGAGTCGTCCAAAGCTATCCGGGTGACAGGGATGCGGGTGAAATGGATAGTGACGTCCCTCCGGTCCCCAAGGATGCGGTAGGTCTGGGGCTCAAGGCAGGTGTTTGAGGATGGCACGATCATGCCGATCCGACGGGGTCGGGTTGTTGATGGCATCGGGTGTCCTAAAGAGTGGCGGCGTGCGTGAAGGGGGCGTTGGACTGGTGCTGCCGGAAGCCGTCGCGGGCCACAAAGCGGCCAACAGCCCCTGGATCGTGGAAACCGTCGGCATCGAGCACCACATGACCGGCAGAAATGACGGTGGCGGGCCAGCCGGCCAGTACCTTGCCGTCAAACGGGGAGAAGTCGGTGCCCATGTGGAGTGCGTTGCCGTCCACGGTGCGCTCTTCGGCGGGGTCGAAGATGACCAGGTCGGCGTCGAATCCTTCCGCGATGCGCCCCTTGCCTGGAACAGCGTTGATACGCGCCGGTGCTGCGGAGAACGCTTCTACGAAGTCTTCGACGCTGGCCCCGGCGGAGGTCATGGCGGTGAAGGTGACCGGCATCCGGGTTTCGACGCCCGGGAGCCCGTGGGGCATTTCGCGGATGTCGTCGGTTCGTTCCCGCTTTTGTGTGAGGTCGTAGCAGGAGTGGTCGGAGGCGACAGTGTCGATGGCGCCGTCGGCGAGCCGTTTCCGGAGCGCGGCGACCGTCTCCGGACTGCGCATGGGCGGGCAGCAGGCGTACCACTCCGGCATTACCGAGCCGTAGACGCTGTCGTCGAGGGTGAGGTAGTGCGGGCAGGTTTCGGAGTAGGCCTCCTGGCCGTGGCTGCGGGCCTCGGTGACCAGGTCCACGGCGCCCGGGGTGGACTGGTGCACAAAGTAGACGGGGGCGCCGGTGTATGCGGCCATGGCCAGGATTTCCTTGACCGAGACTTCTTCAGCCAATTCGGGGCGGGTGCGGTGCAGGTGTTCGATGCCGATCCGGCCGTCGTCGGCGTGCTGCGCGGTGCAGTCCGCGATGATGGGGTCGTGTTCGGCGTGGATGTAGGTCAGGCCGTCCAGCCGGACCATCTCGCGCATGACCTTGAGGATGGTGTCTCCGTTGGCCATGGTGGTGCCGCGGTTGGTGGTGTACATCTTCACGGACCGGACGCCCTCGGCGGCTAGTTGCTCCAGTTGCCACGGCACCGTTTCGTCCCAGCTGACCACTGAGCCGTGCAGTGCGACGTCGCAGCGGGACTCCCGGGCCAGTTCCTTTTTGTGCAGGACGGCCGCGAGCGGGGTTTCCCGGGCATCGCGGGGGATACCGAAGTCGATGATGGTGGTTGTGCCGCCCCACAGGGCGGCGGTCGATGTGGTCCGGTAGTCATCGAGGGTGCGGAACCGCCCGGTTATTTGGGCGACGTGGCAGTGTCCGTCGACGCCGCCGGGGATAACGAGCCGGCCGGCGGCATCGATGATACGCGTGCCGGCGGGGACGGGCTCGGCGGCGTCCACGAGCTCATGGATAAGGCCTTCCCGGATCACAACGTGGACCTGCTGGCGGCCGAAACTGTTGACCACGGTGCCATTGGCGATGACGAGTTCTGGGGTGTCGGACATGGTGGTCCTCCTAAGTTTTGAAGTAACTAGTTGGCCGGTGCGGGCGTGGCCGGCTGGCGGCTGGCGCTGCGGGCGGGGTTCTGCGCGGTGGTGAGGGCGGCGTCCAGGGCCTTGGTGAGGCCGCGGCGGTCTTTTGCCGGCGGCGGCGCGAAGGCGCCGGCGCGGTGGAGACCGGAATCCAGGGCGACGACGGCCTCCGCCATGCGAATGCCGGCGGAGATGCCGTCCACCACCGGAACCGGGATCTGGCCTCGAAGTTCGCGGGCCAGCCCGGCGAGCGGCGCCCCGGCAAGGATCACGACGTCGGCGCCGTCCTCGGCGACGGCCTGCCGGCTCAGCGCCAGCAGGGTTTCCTTGAAGTCCTGCTGCACGGAGCCGATCCCGTTCAAGGACTCGTTGATGGAGCGGATCGATGCCAGTCGGCCACCAAGGCCGAAGCGTTCCACGCAGTCCAGGTACCACGGCCGGATCCGGTCCGAGATGGCAATGATGGAGAAGCGGTGTCCCTGCAGGGCCGCCGCGCAGAGGGCCGCCTCGGTAATCCCGATAACGGGGACATCGGCGAGTTCCTTCAGCGCCGGCATGCCTGGATCGCCGAAAGCGGCCACGACGACGCCGTCGATCAGGCCCGGGACCTGGGTATATTCGGCAATAATTTCGGCCACCGCGCTCGCTGCGATCAGCGATTCAAAACGGGTTTCAATGTACTCCACACCATGACCGGCGGTGCGGACCACGAGTTCGGTTCCAGCGGAGGCAGAGCGCAGGGCCTCAGCTTCGATCAGGGCGGTAACGTCCTCGCTGATATTGGGGTTGATAACAAGAAGTTTCATAAGGTCTTCCGATGAAGGGTGGGTTCTGTCCGGCGGAAGTCCTCCGGAAATTGGTCACGATATTTGTCGATGTGCGACGCCGACTGGATGGCTGCGCGATCCGGGTCGCCGCTGGCGATGGCGGTATAGAGGGCCCGGTGCTCTTCGATGAGTTCCGGCAGGTCGCTCACATGGCGGAAGAGCCAGTGCATCCGGCCCTGAAGGGGTTCCAGCGCGGACTTGAGGAAGCCGTTGTCCGCGATCCGGGTGATGGCATCGTGGAATTCGCTGTTCGCCCGGTGGGCGTCCATGACCGCGCCCATGGCCAGGCAGCGGTCGGCCTCGTCCAGCAAACTTTTGAGGCCGTCGAGGTCTTCGGCGGTGGCGCGGGCCGCGGCCAGACGGCAAGCCAGTACCTCAAGTGACTGCCGGACGTCGAAGAGATCCTCGACATCCTTGGGGCTCAGCGTACTGACTTCGACTCCGCGGGCACCACGGTCACTGATGAGACCTTCCTGGCGCAGCATGCGCAGCGCTTCCCGGATGGGAAGGCGCGACACGTTGAACTCGGCGGCTAGGTCCCGCTCCACCAGCCTGGTGCCGGGAACGTAATGCCCCTCAAAGATCCTCGTGCGGAGCGTATCCCGGACAGCCTCGCGGAGGGGGCGTTCCTTGTCCTGGGATTTTTCTGCGGCAAGCATGATGCTCCATTCGGGTTCTTTTGTGGCAGTGCGTTCCCGGCTTCAGGAACAGGTGCATCTCGCTAGCTTAGACAGGCAGGCGCTTGTTGTAGTTCAGCGTCAGCACCGAGGCGCCCATGATGATTGCGGATCCCACGAAGTACAGCAGCGCCCAGGTGTAGGAACCGGTGGCGCCCACGATCAGGCCCACGGCTATGGGGGTGACGAAGCCGGCGATGTTGCCGCTGAAATTCATGGCGCCGCCCAGGACGCCGGCGTTCGTCCGGCCGCCGAGGATGGACGGGATGCTCCAGAACAAACCTACCCAGCGGAGGAAGAACATCACCACTGACAGCAGAACAACGGCGGTCGTCGAGTCGGCAACAACGGTCACTCCGATGAGTCCGCCGATCACCACGACGCTGGAGATGCCCAGGAGGGTCCGCATAACGAGGTTGGCCGAGGCTCCGGAGTTGCGCCACTTGTCCGCGATGGTGCCGCCGAGGATTTCTCCGACAAAACCGGCCCCGAAAATCACAAAGGTGGACCAGCCGATGGTCTTAAGGTCAAAGCCCTTGGCCTGGGCCAGATACAGCGGCCCCCACGTCAGCAAGCCGTAAAAAACGCCGTTGAAGCCCAGCCAGCCGAAGCACATGGCCCAGAAAGACCGGAACTTCAGGTAGGGGAGCAGGGCCCGTTTGCCCTGGCTGCCGTCGAGCTTCGCCTCAGCGTCCTCTGCTGCGTGGGAGGCCTCGATGTAGGCGGCTTCGGCTTCGTTGACGCCGCGGTGTTCGCGGGGATTGTCCCTGACGTACCACCAGACGGCCAGGCCCATGAGCACAGTGGCAGCACCTGCAATCACGAAGGACCAGCGCCAGCTTCCGGTCGATGCAATCAGCCCTGCGATAAGGATGCCGCCGAGCCCGGCGCCGAGGGGAGCACCTGCATCCAGAATGGTGGCACCGCGGCCACGTTCGGACTTGTGCATCCAGATGGCGTTCAGCTTTCCGCCGGCGGGCATCACGCCCGCCTCGGTGACGCCGATGCCCATGCGGGCGATGAACATGCTTAGGAAGCCGCCTGCCATACCGGAGGCGGCCGTAGCCGCACCCCAGCCGATGCAGGACGCGGTCATGACCCTGCGGGGCCCGAATTTGTCAATCAACAATCCGACCGGGATCTGCATCAGGGCGTAGGTCCAAAAGAAGGCGGACAGCAGCAGGCCGACCAGCTCGGGGGCGAGATTGAATTCCTTCTGGATGATCGGCAGGGCCACCGAGATGGAACCCCTGTCGATGTAATTCACGGCGACGAGGACCAGCAGGAGCAGGAACATTTTCCAGCGGACGTTGGTGCGGCGCTGCACCCCGTCCTTCTGTGGTTCGAGCGTGGTTGCATCTGTGGACGGGCCTTCAAGGGACGACGCCGCTGTTTCGGTGTGTGGAATGGACACAGCTTCTCCTTCACGGGGAAGTTTACGGATGGGGGGAAGGTACGGATGGGAACTGGCGGCCCGGGAAGGCAAGGGAATCGGCCAGCGGGTACGGGGACAAAAGCTGAAACTCGCGTACAAACAGGAGCGCACCGGTTAGCTCCCGTCTTTGGGATCCCAAATTGGGATCCCATAATCAAGATACGAGTGATGTACGCCACTGTCAAGACATTTCGCTAAATCCGGCCAGAAAGTGTTTGGAAACGAATTGTGACAGCCGTGGCGGACCTGGCGCGTCATCGCTACCCCGTCAGCACTCTCGTCCATGCGTGAGGGGTGCCCATCAAAGCCACGGCTGCACCGCACCACGCAAAAGGCGCGGAACTTATGACTTGCGAGAAATGAAACCCAAGAGAATCCCGTGGTTCCAGTCAGTGTCCAGGCGGCCGAATCGTCGGGCGCCGCGCAGGTCGATGCCGAGGAGTACCTGCTCCAGCAGGAAACCCATCGGTTGAGCCGTAGACCAGTTCTAGTGGCTTCTGCTCTTCCGCCGACCTTCCGACAGGTATCTCTCTGTCGCCGGCAGCGGGCGCTGTGCTGAATCGCCCGATATCGCTGTACATCTCAGAACCTCCTACGTCGTGACCCGAAGATCGACCGCCGGCTGAGCTGCCACGGGTTTCACCGGGGTACCGTCGGTTCTTCAGGGCGCGGGCTGTAGGTCCTCATGGACGCTTCTCCAGCTTCCTTGCGGGCCCCCGGTGACCAGACAGGGCCCGGTCCCAGCGGGGCCGGTGCACCGGACGCCACGCTCTGGGCGCGTCCACGGTAGAACTCCGCGAGGTTGGAGGCATCGAAGATGCATTCCTTGCCCTCCGGCCGGGAACGGCTGGAGCCTGATTGGCCGGACGCCGGAGCTCGGGTCAGCTCCCCGAGTGGGCCTGGAGGAAGCTGTACACCTCGGTCTCGTCCACACCGGGGAACGCGCCGGGCGGCATCGCGGCGAGCAGGTGCGAGTGCGCACGGGCGGAGGGCCAGGCGTTGCCGGCCCACTCGGATGCAAGCGAAGCGGGCGGCCGCTTGCAGCAGTTCGGATCGGGGCACGTGGACTTTTCCCGGGCCGTGGTTTCCCGGCCGCGGAACCACTTAACATGCTGGTACGGCACCCCGATCGACAACGAAAACTCGCCGTTGGCCGAGCGCTCAGTCCGTGCGGTGCACCAATATGTTCCTGAGGGTGTGTCGGTGTACTGGCTGTAGGCGCTGAACTTGTCCGGCACATCGAACACCGCCCGCGACGTCCACGCCTTGCACGATGGCTGGCCCTCGATCGCGCCGGTATGGTCCATCGGGAACGTCACGCCGTCGTTCTCGTAGGCCTTATAGATGATGCCGCTCTGGTGGGTCTTCTGGAAGTGGGTGGTGATGCCCAGGTGCCGCGTGGCCAGGTTGGTGAAGCGGTGCGCCGCGGTCTCATAGGAGACGGCAAAGGCGTCCCGGATGTCCTCGACGGCGATTTCCTTGGCGGCCTTGGCCTTCTGCAGGAAGTCCACAGTGGCATGCTCCGGCAACAGCAGCGCTGCCGCGAAGTAGTTTGTCGCAACCCGTTGGGCCAGAAAGTCGCCGTAGTTTTTCGGCGTCTCATGCCCCAAAACGTAGTGCCCCAGCGCCTGCAGGAGGACCGAACGGGGGTCGTGGTCCTGCCGCTGGCTCTGCGTCAGGTAAATTCTGTGGTTCTTCAAATCGGTTACCGAACGGGTGGAATGCGGCAGATCGCCCACGTGGTGGAGGGTGAATCCGAGCTTTTCGGCGATGTCGGCGATCACGTGCTGGCTGAGCGGTCCAGCGGTGTAACCCACCAGGCCGAGCACCTTCTGGGCCTCAGCCTCGTACTCCTGAAAATAGTTGCCGCGCTCTCGCATCATGGCACGCAGTTCACCGTTTGCGCGGCGCGCTTCTTCCGGCGTCGCCACCTGCTCGTTCAGCTTGCGTTCGAGCTCGTGCAGCAGCCCCACCTGTGCCTCCAGAACATCGAGCGGGAGGCGCGAGCTGATGCGGATTTTGGGCAGGTTCAGTGACTCATACAGGGGTCCGCGCTGGTAGCGTTCCAGCTCAATTTCCAGTGCCGCACGCCGGTTGGGCGGCTCGGCGCCAAGCAGCTGATCGATGCTCACGTTCAGGGCCGCGGCCAGCCCTTGGAGCAGGGACAGCTTGGGCTCCCGTTTGCCGTTTTCGATCAGGCTCAACTGGCTGGGGGCGGTCCCGACGGCGGCGCCCAGGTCATCGAGCGTGTAGCCGGCCTGCTTGCGCAGATGACGCACGCGGCGGCCAAGGCTGATGACGTCCAGTTCCGGGGAGGCAGCGGACGACGGCGGCGGTGCAACTTCGCGGCTCCAGCTTGAAGGGGACATTTCTTGAGGATACGCGAAGAAACGCATTTCTTTCCACGGTTTTCCTCTAGAGAAGTGTTTGGAAGTGCTGAAAAGTGGAGATCACGGAAAGAAACACCGCACCGGGACAGCCTGCGGGGACCGCGACGGCGCGGTTCCCGCCCACGATTCCGGAGCACAAATCAAGGAGACAACGATGACTGCAGCATTTGAGCCCACCCAGCAGACGCCCGAAGAGCAGGCCGCCGCCTTGGAGCTCGAGTGGTCCGCCAATCCCCGCTGGCAAGGTGTGACCCGTGACTACAAGGCAACGGACGTCGTCAAACTCCGCGGCCGGGTCTCCGAAGAACACACGCTGGCCCGCCGCGGTTCCGAGAAGCTGTGGAAGCAGCTCACCGAAGAGCACAAGACCGGCGGGTACACCAACGCTTTGGGCGCCCTGACCGGCAACCAGGCTGTGCAGCAGGTCAAGGCGGGCCTCCGCGCCATCTACCTCTCCGGCTGGCAGGTCGCCGCCGACGCCAACAATTCCGGCCACACTTACCCGGACCAGTCGCTGTACCCGGCCAACTCGGTTCCCACAGTGGTCCGCCGCATCAACAACGCTCTGCTCCGCGCGGACCAGATCGAGTTCTCCGAAGGCGTCCAGACTGTTGAGGACTGGATGGTCCCGATCGTCGCCGACGCCGAAGCCGGCTTTGGTGGTCCGCTGAACGCCTACGAACTCATGAAATCCATGATCCAGGCCGGCGCGTCAGGCGTGCACTGGGAAGACCAGCTCGCCTCCGAAAAGAAGTGCGGCCACCTCGGCGGCAAGGTGCTCATTCCCACCCAGCAGCACGTCCGCACCCTGAATGCCGCCCGCCTGGCCGCCGACGTCGCCGGTACCCCGTCCGTCGTCATCGCCCGTACCGACGCCGAGGCAGCCACCCTGATCACCTCCGACGTCGATCCCCGCGACCAGGAATTCGTCCTCCGCGAAGGGGGACAGCCGGTCCGTACCCCGGAAGGCTTCTACAAGGTCCGCAACGGCATCGAACCCTGCATCGCCCGCGCCAAGGCCTATGCCCCCTACTCCGACCTCATCTGGATGGAGACGGGCACCCCGGACCTCGCACTCGCCCGCAAGTTCGCCGAAGCCGTCAAGGCCGATTTCCCGGACCAGATGCTCTCCTACAACTGCTCGCCGTCGTTCAACTGGCGCAAGCACCTGGACGACGCCACCATTGCCAAGTTCCAGCGTGAACTCGGCGCCATGGGCTTCACGTTCCAGTTCATCACCCTGGCCGGCTTCCACGCCCTGAACTACTCGATGTTCGATCTCGCCCACGGCTACGCCCGTGAAGGCATGAGTGCCTACGTCGAGCTCCAGGAGAAGGAATTCGCCTCCGAGTCCCGCGGCTACACCGCGACCAAGCACCAGCGCGAAGTCGGCACCGGCTACTTCGACGACATTGCTACTGCGCTCAACCCGAACGCATCCACCCTTGCCCTGGTGGGATCCACCGAGGAAGGCCAGTTCCACTAGAACTTAGCGCTCGACGGCGGCGCGTGCGTCCGCCGGCGGACCGGACGATCCTCTGCCTGCCGTCGAACTCCCCTTTTAGTCTTTAAGGAGATTGAAATGAACACCTTCACTGACAACTTCGCCATCAACGGCATTACCTTGACCGCACAGCCCATTTGCCGGCAGGACGAGGTACTTACTCCGGATGCTTTGGAGTTTGTCGCAAGGCTGCACCGGGCCACGGCCGGTCGGCGGCAGGAACTGCTGCAGGCGCGCCGGACCCGCCGCGCCGAGATCGCCGCCGGACAGGACCCCGGGTTCCTCCGCGAGACCGAGGACATCCGCAACGATCCGTCGTGGCGCGTCGCTCCCCCCGCTCCCGGCCTGGAGGACCGCCGCGTGGAGATCACCGGACCGGTGGATAAGAAAATGACCATCAACGCGCTGAACTCGGGCGCCAAGGTGTGGCTCGCGGACATGGAGGATTCCTCCACCCCCACGTGGCGGAACGTCATCAAGGGCCAGCTGAACCTCACCGATGCGCTGGAACGCCGGATCGACTTCACGTCGCCGGAGGGCAAGGAGTACAAGCTCCGCCCGGCCAGTGAACTGCCCACCATCGTGGTCCGCCCCCGCGGCTGGCACCTGCCCGAGAAGCACATGATTATCGACGGCGCTCCCGTGGCCGGCGGCATCGTGGACTTCGGCCTGTTCTTCTTCCACAACGCCCGGCGCCTCCTGGCCCAGGGCAAGGGCCCGTACTTCTACCTGCCGAAGATCGAGACCCACCTCGAAGCACGCCTGTGGAACGACGTTTTCATCCTGGCCCAGGACCTGCTCGGCATCCCGCAGGGCACCATCCGCGCCACCGTGCTGATCGAGACCATCACCGCCGCGTTCGAAATGGAGGAGATCCTCTACGAACTGCGGGACCACGCCGCGGGCCTGAACGCCGGCCGCTGGGACTACATTTTCTCTCTGATCAAGAACTTCCGCACCCGCGGCCCCCGGTTCGTCCTGCCGGACCGCGCCCAGGTGACCATGACCCAGCCGTTCATGCGGGCATACACCGAACAGCTGGTCCGTGCCTGCCACAAGCGCGGCGCCATGGCCATCGGCGGGATGGCCGCCGCGGTCCCCAACCGTAGGGACGAAGCAGCCAACACCAACGCGTTCGAGAAGGTCCGCGCGGACAAGACCCGCGAGGCCAACGACGGCTTCGACGGCTCCTGGGTAGCCCACCCGGACCTGGTGCCGGTCTGCCGCGAGGTGTTCGATTCCATCCTGGGCAGCACACCCAACCAGCTGGACCGCACCCGCGAGGACGTCACCCCGGACGACGCCGCCCTCATCAACGTGGCCGCCACCGAAGGCACCATCACCGAGCAGGGCATCCGGAACAACATCGAGGTGGGCCTACGCTACATCGAGTCCTGGTTGCGCGGGAACGGTGCCGTGGCCATCCACAACCTCATGGAAGACGCCGCCACCGCGGAAATCTCCCGCTCACAGCTGTGGCAGTGGATGTTCGCCAGCGCCATCACCGACCACGGCGAAATCATCACCCACCACTGGATCGAGGAGCTGCTCGACGAAGAGTTCGCACGCCTGGAACGCTTCGACGGCGACCGCTTCGAAGACGCCCGCGACATCTTCGAGGAAGTCACCCTCAGCCAGGACTTCCCGTCCTTCCTGACCCTCCCCGCCTACGCCCGCTACCTCACCGAGGCACGGGAAAAGGCAACCCCGGAAGAGCTCACCGCGGCCTAAAGCCGCACAGATTTCCGTCAGCCGGGCAGGCACGCCCTTCGCAACAGGCACCCCGAGATCCGGGGAGCCGGCCCGGCGACGGAACACCCCTCCAGAAATGAGGCGACAACGGGACACGCCTACCCAGGCGGGTGCACTCGCCGGCGCTCTCTCACTTGCAGGATCTGAGAGAGGGAAGGAAGTGCGGTAAGCGGCCGGACGACGACGGCGGGGCGCGTCAGCGTCCTTTCGGCACCAGCCGCACAGAGAGCGTTGTGCAGACGAAGAACATCAGCACGGAACCCAGAATGACCAACAGCGCCAGAGTCCAGGAACCCGAGGCGTCGTGCACGAACCCCACCAGCGGCGGGGCCACCGCCCCGAAGCAGTAGCCCAATCCTTGGACCGTGGCGGACATCCGGCCGGCGGACGCCTGGTCCCGGGCCAGTTTGATGATGGCGATGAAGATCAGCGTGATCCCGCCGCCCTGCGCGATGCCGCCGAAAGTGGACCACAGCCACCACAGCTGCGGTGCCAGCAGCAGCCCGGCCGGCACGGCCGTCCACAGGAGCCCCACGGTGACTGCCGTCGTCGTCGTACTGAAGTACTTGGCCGCGAACGGCACTCCCAGGCCACCGACGATCGCGAAGATCTGGAACAACGACGAACCCGCTCCCGCCTCCGAGGCGGACATGCCCAGCTCATCGTGGAGGTAGCTCGGCAGCCACGCAGTCACCGCGTAATAGGAAAAGGCCTGGCCGGCGAAACCCAGGGTCAGCCCGGCAGTAATCCAGCCGGATCCGCTGACAGGGGAATGCTCCTGCCCGCCGCTGACTACGGCCCCGGACGGGACAAACGCGGTGCGGGCACCCACGGCGAGCGTCCAGAAAACAATGGCCACCACCGCCAGGATGCCCACAGACACCAGAGCCACCCGCCAACCGGCAAGCTCGGCCAGGGGCGCCGTGACCATCGACGTCAGGAACGACCCGATATTCAACGCCGCCGTGTACACGCCCATGGCGGTTCCCTGCCGCCACGGGGAGAAATCCCGGCGGATAATCAACGGCACCGCGATGTTACCCACCGTGATGGCCAGGCCGATCATCACCGTACCCACCACCACCGGCCCCGCGCCGCCAGCCGAGCGGACAATGACGCCGGCCAGCACGCCCAGGATGGTAAGGGAGACGGCGAACTCGGCGCCGAGTTTCCGGGTGGCCAGGGAGGCCAGCGGGGCGGCCACCGCGAAACACAGCACCGGGATGCTGGTCAGCAGGCCCAGCATGACAGGGGAAAATCCGAGGTCCGTCTGCATCAGGTCCACCACGGGGGCGACGGCTACGAAGGGTCCGCGCAGGTTGAGCGCCAGCAGGCCGATGCAGGCGAGCAGGATCCAGGCCTTTGGAACCTTCGCAAGGAACTGTCCGCTCACGATATATCCGCGCGGTATAAGAATGGTTTCATCACCTCCCATTGCTATCACGCCCGGACGTCATTGAGTTTTTGTCCAGATAACGCTCCCAAAAAGGACGGAATCGCGAATTATCTGGACAAAAACTCTGAGCGACGCCCTGGCATACGATAAACCCACGCCACCCCGCCCACCGGAGTGCACGGTATTCGCCACGCAGACCTTGGACAAAGGAACAGACATGCAGCAACGGCTTGCCATCCTTGACGACTACCAGGACGTGGCGCACGGCTTCGCCGACTGGTCCGCCCTGGAAAAGAATGGCGTCTCCACGTCCGTCTTCCGGGAACCGTTCCAGTCCGAGGACGCCCTCGCGGCAGCGCTTACCGGGTTCCAGATCGTCGTGGCGATGCGGGAGCGAACCCCGTTCCCCCGCTCCGTGCTGGAGCAACTGCCAGGCCTCAAGCTTCTGGTGACCACCGGCATGGCCAACGCCGCAATCGACGTGGCCGCGGCAGAAGACCTTGGCATCACCGTCTGCGGCACGCCCGGCTCGCTTACCGCCGCCCCGGAACTGACGTGGGCCCTGCTCCTGGCGCTGGCCCGGAACCTCCCGGCCGAGGAGAACTCGCTGCGGGCCGGCACGTGGCAAACATCCGTGGGGATGGAGCTGTCCGGCAAAACCTTGGGTGTTGTGGGCCTGGGCAAAATCGGGCGGCGAATTGCCGCCTACGGGCAGGCGTTCGGAATGGAAGTACTTGCCTGGAGCCAGAACCTGACCGGGGAGGCCGCCGCCGACGCCGGAGTCCAGAAAGTCAGTAAAGCGGACCTTTTCCGGAATTCCGACGTCGCCACCCTCCATCTGCGGCTGTCTCCCCGTTCCGAGGGGATCGTGGGCGAGCCGGAGCTGAGGCTCCTTGGCCCGGAAGGCCTTCTGGTGAACGCATCGCGGGGTCCCCTTGTTGAGCAGGACGCCCTGGTGCGCGCCCTGAACGAGGGCTGGATCCGGGGAGCCGCCCTGGACGTGTTTGACGCTGAGCCCATCACGCCGGCCCACCCTCTCCTCAGCACGCCGAACACTGTGCTCTCACCGCACCTCGGATACGTTACGCAGGAGAGTTACGGGCAGTTTTACGGTGGCGCTTTCGAAGACGTCAGGGCATGGCTGGCCGGTTCGCCGGTGCGGGTCATTACCGGCTGACGGGGTATGCCGGCACCTACTGTCCGAGAGCCCAGACGGCGAGGTCGTGATCGTCGGCGGACACGAAGCCCGGAACGCGTCCCTCCTGGTTGAATATTCTGTCAGCTCCAGCGATTCTGCCAGGCTCATCCCGTAATGGCACTCCCGGCGAGGGTTGCCTCGACGACTGCCGGCGAAAGGACGTACTGGGTGACCATCTGGCTCGCCCCGCGGACCGCAGCGCGCTGGCCGGCCATGGAGATGCCGATGCGCAGGTGGGATGTCGCCAGCGGTGGAGAGCGCCGGTAGACCACCTCCCGGATTCCGGCCACCAGATGCTCACCGGATTCACCGATGCTGCCACCCACAACTATGACTGACGGATTGAGCAGGTTGACTACGGTGGCCAGAACGTCGCCGATGTCCCGGCCTGCCTGACGGAGCGCCTGAATGGCCTGCATGTTACCGGCCGCTGCCAGCCGCAGCACGTCCGCGCCTTTGGTGGCGTCGAGCCCCTGTTGCCGGAGCGCGCGAGCGATGGCAGGTCCGGATGCGAGCGCCTCGAGGCACCCGTAGTTGCCGCAGGCGCACAGGACGTCTTCTCCGCGCGCCAGCTGGACGTGCCCCAGGTCGCCCGCGGTGCCGTTGGCGCCACGTTGCAGTTCACCGTTGCTGATGATGCCGGATCCGATTCCGGTGGCGACCTTTACAAAGAAGAAGTTGCTGTGCTCGGACCAATGCGAGGCCCGCTCCCCCAGTGCCATGATATTGACGTCGTTGTCCACCAGCACTGGCACCGGCAGGGACCGCTGAACATAACGGACAACGTCGAACCCGTCCCAGCCAGGCATGATGGGGGGCTTCACCGGCCGGCCGGTATCGTGCTCCACCGGGCCCGGCAAACCGATCCCGATCCCGGCCAGTTCCTCGGCGCTGCGCCCCGCAACTGCCAGCAGTTCCTTGCCCTGCGCGACGACCTGATCGAAGACTGTTTCGGGTCCATCCGCCACTTGCAGGGCCAACCGGTGCTCGGCGAGGATCTTTCCGCAAAGGTCCGTCACAGCCACGACCACATGTGTTGCCCCGACGTCCACCGCCAACACCAGCCGCGCCGAAGGGTTGAAGGCAAAGCGCGACGGCGGCCTGCCGCCGCTGGAAAGCGCCTCACCGGCGGGGCCCACGAGGCCCGAAACCATCAGTGCGTCGATGCGCGCGGCAACGGTGGAACGAGCCAGTCCGGTGCTGAGGGCGAGCTCAGCCCGCGTGCGGGCCTTGCCGTCCCGCAGGAGCTGGAAGAGGTCCCCGGCGCGGGACAAACTCCCGATGATGTCGGCTGCGGCGGGCTCGCGTCTGGGAGTAAGGCTCATGGATCATGAGTAACACATCGTCCTTCTGCATGTCACGCCAGATAAAGAAAACCGGTAGACATACAACTTTTGCTTGACGGTCAATAAAAGTGCTTCTAGTTTTAGTTGAACCGTCTTCATCTGAGGAGTACCCATGTCTTACTCGATCCAGCTCTACACCCTCCGCAACGCCATCCAGGAGGATCTGCCCGGCACCATCCGCAAGGTCGCGGAGATCGGCTTTACCCAGGTGGAGCCCTACAACTTCGTGGCCACGGCCAAGGAACTCGGCGCCGAGCTGAAGGAGAATGGCCTCACGGCGCCGTCCGGGCACGCTCCGCTGCTGAGCCAGGACCAGGATGAGATCTTCGCCGCCGCCAAAGACCTCGGGATCTCCACCGTCATTGACCCGTTTATCCCTGCGGACCGCTGGCAGACCGCCGAGGACATTCAGGCCACTGCGGCCGGGCTCAACGCCGCAGCCAAAAAGGGCGCCGAATACGGCATCCGGGTCGGGTACCACAACCACGCCTGGGAACTGGAGTCCAGTATTGAGGGCCGCACGGCACTGGAATTCTTCGCCGATCTGCTGGATCCGGAACTGGTCCTGGAAGTGGACACGTACTGGGTGGCCGTTGGCGGCCAGGACCCGGTGGACATCCTGGCGAAACTTGGTGACCGGGTGAAGCTCATCCACATCAAGGACGGCCCCCTGAACACCGACACCAAAGCGCAACTGCCGGCAGGCCGGGGCAAGGTACCCGTGCTGGACGTCATCGCGGCCGCCACATCCCTGGAGGTAGGCGTGGTGGAATTCGACGACTACGCTGGCGACATCTTCGAAGGCATCGCCGAAAGCCTGGCATACCTGAACAATAACGACGCCTCCGCGACGGCAGCCGAAGGAGCACGCGCATGACCACCCACGCAGCCGCGAAGTCTTCAGGCCGCGGGCCGGTGGGCATCGCGGTCATCGGCGCCGGGAACATCAGCAAGCAGTACCTGGACAACCTCACCGTGTTCCCGGACCTGAAAGTCCACGTCATCGCGGACCTGTTCGAGGAGGCAGCAGAGGCACGCGCCAAGGAGTACGGCATCGCGGAGTGGGGCGGTGTGGACGCGGCCTTGAACCATCCCGACGTCGAAATCATCGTGAACCTGACCATCCCGGCAGCGCACGTCGAGGTTGCCACCGCCGCCGTCAACGCGGGCAAGCACGTCTGGACCGAGAAGCCTTTCTCCCTGGACCGCGAATCCGGTCTCGGCCTCCTGAAAACCGCCGACGCCGCCGGCATCCGCCTGGGCTGCGCACCGGACACGTTCCTCGGCGCCGGCCTGCAGACGGCCCTGCGCGTGATCCAGCGCGGCGACATCGGTGCGCCCCTGACGGCGATGACCACCTTTCAGACGCCCGGCCCGGAGTCCTGGCACCCCAACCCGGCATTCCTCTTCCAGTCCGGCGCCGGGCCGCTCTTTGACATGGGCCCGTACTACCTCACCACACTCGTCCAGACGTTCGGTTCCATCCGCAAGGTGGCCGCCGTCGGCTCCAAGGCCAAAGACGTCCGCGTCATCGGCTCCGGGCCCAAGGCCGGCGAGGAGTTCACGGTCGAGGTCCCCACGTATGTCAGCGCGATGGCACAGTTCGAATGTGGCGCGTCCTCGCACAGCGTGTTCTCCTTCGAGTCGCCCCGCGTGCGGATGGGCTTCGTGGAAATCACCGGTACCGAGGCCACCTTGTCGGTCCCGGACCCCAACTATTTCGACGGCGACGTCCGGCTCTGGCGCGTCGGCGACGAGGACTGGACCACCATCCCGGCGTCCGGGCCGTCGAACGGCCGCGGCATGGGCGTGCTGGACATGGCCCGGTCCATCCGCGCCGGAGTTCCGCACCGTGCCACCGGTGACCTGGCCTACCACGTCCTGGACAGCATGGTCGCCATCACCGAATCCATGGACTCCGGCACGTTCGTCGACGTCGGAAGCTCCGCTTCGCCCTCCGCAGGACTGCCCGAAGACTGGGCACCGGAAACCGCAACGCTCTAGGAAAGCAAGCAGGAACCAGTTCATGACCACCCCCGCACACCCGTCCGATCGCCCGCTCGGCGTCGCGATGATCGGTTACGCATTCATGGGCAAGGCCCACTCGAACGCTCGGCGGAACGTCGCCAGCTACTTCGACGTCCCGGCCTTCGAGCAGAAAGTACTCGTGGGACGTGACGCCGAAGCGGTGGCCAAGGCAGCCGCCACCTACGGCTGGACCGAAACGGCCACCGACTGGCGGGAAGTGATCAGCCGGGACGACATCGACATCGTGGACATCTGCGCCCCGGGCTGGATGCACGCCGAGATCGCCGTCGCGGCGCTCAAGGCCGGGAAGCACGTGCTCGTGGAGAAGCCGCTCGCGAACACCCTTGCCGAGGCTGAAGCCATGGCAACAGCGGCCAAAGCCGCCCGGGCCAAGGGCATCCAGTCGATGATCGGGTTCAACTATCGGCGCGTCCCTGCCCTCGCCCTGGCCAGGGAACTGGTTTCCGAAGGCCGGGTGGGAACCATCCGGCACGTCCGCGCCGCCTACCTCCAGGACTGGCTCAGCGACGATCAGGCCCCCATGACCTGGCGGCTCCGCAAGGAAACCGCCGGGTCCGGCGCCCTTGGGGACATCGCCTCCCACGCGATCGACCAGGTGCTGTTCCTGCTCGCGGACAAGGTCACCGAGGTCACCGGCCGCCTGCACACCTTCGTGGACCGCCGCCCCGGGGTGGACGGACTGGAGGAGGTGACGGTCGACGACGCCGCCTGGGCCACGCTGTCCCTTGCTTCCGGCGCCATCGCCTCTGTGGAAGTCTCCCGGGTGGCCACCGGCAGGAAAAACTCGCTGACGCTGGAAATCTACGGCGACAAGGGCACCATCCTGTTCGATCTGGAGAACCTCAACGAACTGAACTTGGCTTCCTGGATGCCGCAGCACCTGTCCGAGAGCAAGGCTTCCGCCGCATCCTGGTCAATGAGCCCGAGCACCCGTACCTTAAGGCGTGGTGGCCACAGGGCCACGTCATCGGCTGGGAACACACTTTCACCCACCAGGTCCGCGACTTCCTCACAGCCATAGCCACGGGCCGCGCACCGTCACCATCGTTCGAGGAAGGACTCAACGTCCAGTACATCCTGAATGCCGTGGAGGAATCCGCCGCCGCGAAAAGCGCGCTCATCCAACTGCCGGCCAACTCCGCGCCCGCATCTGATCCGCAAGGAGCCTGACATGCCCCGCCCGTACACCCTCTTCACCGGCCAGTGGGCCGATCTCCCGTTCGAGGAAGTCGCCAGGCTCGCCTCCGGCTGGGGCTACGACGGTCTGGAAATCGCCGTCTCCGGGGACCATTTGGACGTCTGGCGCTGGGACGAACCCGGCTACGTCGAGTCAAAGCTCGCCGTCCTGGAGAAGTACAACCTCAAAGTCTGGGCCATCTCGAACCACCTCAAGGGTCAGGCCGTTTGCGACGACCCCATCGACTTCCGCCACCAAGCGATCGTTGGGTCAAATGTTTGGGGCGACGGCGATCCGGAAGGCGTGCGGCAGCGCGCCGCGGAGGAAATGAAATACACCGCGCGGCTCGCCAAGGCACTCGGCGTGGACACCGTCGTTGGCTTTACCGGCTCCTCAATCTGGCAGTACGTGGCCATGTTCCCGCCGGTCCCGGAAAAAGTGATCGAGGCCGGCTACCAGGACTTCGCGGACCGCTGGAACCCCATTTTGGACGTCTTCGACGAATGCGGTGTCCGCTTCGCCCACGAAGTCCACCCTTCCGAAATCGCCTACGACTACTGGACCACCGTCCGCACCCTCGAAGCGATCGGGCACCGCGAAGCGTTCGGCCTGAACTGGGACCCGTCCCACTTCATGTGGCAGGGCATCGACCCGGTCTCGTTCATCTGGGACTTCAAGGACCGGATTTACCACGTTGACTGCAAGGACACCAAGCTCCGCCCCACCGGCCGCAACACCGTCATGGGCTCGCACCTTCCGTGGGGCGACCCGCGCCGCGGCTGGGATTTCGTCTCCGCCGGCCGCGGCGATGTCCCCTGGGAATCGTCCTTCCGGGCCCTCACCGCGATCGGCTACACCGGCCCCATCTCCGTTGAATGGGAAGACGCCGGCATGGACCGCCTCCACGGCGCCCCCGAAGCTCTTGCTGCGTTGAAAAAGTTCGACTTCCCGCCCTCGAGTACCTCGTTCGACGCAGCCTTCACCACCCAGACCTAGGAGTTTTTGTCCAGATAATGCGGGCAAAAGTGCCATTTCGGGGCATTATCTGGACAAAAACTCGGATAAAGCGCACGTAGAATCCCTGCATGAGTTCCACCATAAGAAAGGCAACCACGGACGACGCCGGCCCGCTCGCCGAATTGGCAGCAGTCACCTTTCCGCTGGCGTGCCCGCCGTCGTCGTCACCGGAGGACATCGCTGCCCACCTGGCCAACACGCTCAGTGAGGAGCACTTCCGCGCATATCTCGCCGACCCCGGCATCACCATTTTGGTGATCGACGCCGACGGCGGCCTCCGCGGCTACAGCCTCCTGGTCAACCGTCCCGCGCAGGATCCGGACGTCGCGGCGGCGCTGACCATCAGGCCGGCCATCGAGCTCAGCAAATGCTATGTCCACCCGGAGCATCACGGGCTGGGCGCCGCCGCGGAACTGATGCACGCCAGCATCCAGGCAGCCACGGCATCCGGCGCGGCCGGAATCTGGCTGGGCGTCAACAGCCAGAATGCCCGGGCCATCCGGTTCTACGAAAAGTCCGGCTTCCGCAAGGTGGGCAGCAAGTCCTTCCGGCTGGGAAGCACCGTGGAACACGACTTTGTGATGGAACGCGCTGTCCCTTAGTCCGTGGCGTTTCCACCCAGACCTTCGTCCAGGGGCGGACGAGGTTCGTGGACCAGCTTGAGACCCTGGGGAAGGCCTTCAATGTGGCCTTCCGTTCCCCGGGCGGTGATGGAGATTCTGGAGTGTCCCAGCCGCACGTTGTCAGCCCTGAAGTCGCCCTTGTCCTCGGCCAGGAACGGGGCCAGATGGACAACGCCACGGGTAAAGTCCGGATCAAAGCGCAGCAGGATCCTGGCGAGCTGGATGGGAGCGGCGGCTGCCCACGCCTGCGGGGAACACGCCGTCGGGTATGGCACGGGCCCCGAATACTCACTGCGGTCAAAGCCACAGAACAATTCCGGCAGTTGACCGTCGAAATGGGTGGCAGCGTCGAAGAGGCCCCGCGCCAACCGCTTGGCCTCCGCCACGTAGCCATAGCGCATCAGCCCGGTAGCCACGATGGCGGAGTCGTGTGGCCACACCGAGCCATTGTGGTAGCTGACGGGGTTGTACGCCGCCATATCCGATGCCAGCGTGCGGACTCCCCAGCCAGTGAACATTTTGGGTGACATCAGGTGTTCAACCACAGCCGACGCCTTCTGCCGGTCCACAATGCCCGCCCACAGGCAATGGCCCATGTTCGACGTGCAAGAGTCCACAGGATTCTTGTCCTTGTCCAGTGCCACCGCATAGTAGCCCTTGCCAGGCATCCAGAACTTCTCGTTGAACGACACCTTGAGGGCGGCGGCCCGCCGCGCCCAGTGCTCCTCTGTCCCGGCGTCGCCCTGCGAGCGCGCCAGCAGCGAGCGCCCCACGTAGGCGGAATAGACGTAGGCTTGCACCTCGCACAGCGCAATGGGAGGTTCAGCAATGCGCCCGTCGGCAAAATTGATTCCGTCCCAGGAGTCCTTCCACCCCTGATTGATGAGCCCGTGGGTGTTGGGCCGCAGATACTCCACGAAGCCGTCACCGTCCCGGTCGCCGTACTGTTCAATCCATTCCAGCGCCCGGTCTGCATGTGGAAGCAGCGAATCGATAACGTCATCAGACAGTCCCCAGCGGCTCAGCTCACCCAGAACGCTCACAAACAGCGGTGTTGCGTCGGCCGTGCCGTAATACGCGCTCCCCCCGAGCGATAGTCCCGCGGTGACCCCCAGACGGACTTCATGCGGGATGCGGCCGGGCTCTTCCTCGGAATCGATGTCGACCCTTGTTCCCTGGATGGCTGCCAGGGTCTGGAGGGTTCCCACTGCCAGCGTCGAGTCCACCAGCAGTGACATATAGGAGGACAGGAGGGAATCACGGCCGAACAGCGCCATGAACCACGGCACGCCGGCGGCAACGGCCGCGCGGTCAGGATGCTCGGCGTCGAAAATCCGCAAAGACCCCAGGTCGGACTGGCTGCGCTGCAAGGTAGCTTCGATGTTGCTGTCGCCGACAGAGATGCGCGGAACGTTTTCCTCCCACGCCCGGTGCCGCTGAACGCCGGTCCGGTGCTGTGGCAAGCCCGCTTCCGTGAACGGGTCCGCGGGACCTTCTCCGTTAATCAGGGGCACCACAATGACGCTGGTGGACCACTTGCCTCTGGCCGGGATATGCGCGTGGAACCGCAGCGCGTCAACGGCGACTTCGGCCCCCGAAGCGCGGACTGCCGAGCCGCGCCGCTGTCCGTTCCGGACGGTCTCGACCACCAACTCTGCGCCTTTGACGCTCCGCGTCAGGCTGTCCTCGCTGATCGGGCGGCCGCCCTTGACGTCGAACAGGTCGGCTTGGTCTGCGTCCACCAGGAGTTCAATCTCGCAGTCGACGGCCTCCGAGGAATAGTTTTCGAGGGTGATGTCGTCCTGCAGGCCCGGTCCGATGTGGCGTTGCTGACGGACAACGAGGGGGCTGTCGAACCGGCCGTCCGGCCACTTGGCCCGGCCCACGAAGGCCGCCTCGAACGCATCCGGCCGCTGAGCCACCAGAGGCTCGCGGAGGGCGCCGTTGATGCGCAGTATCCACCGGGACACAACCCGGGTATCGCGGTAGAACGCCCCGTTGGTTCCGCCCTCGGGGCTGATGTCGCCGCTGTGGGAGGAGATGCAGAAGGAGGACCCCTCCACCAAAGTCACTGCGCCGGCCCCGCCAACATCGGCTTCCGTATCGGCATTCCAAGCAGTCATGGAGTGCTCCTTCCTCAGTGCCGCCGGATGGACATTGGGCCGGATTCCGGCGTCCGGCTCACTGCTCCCCGTATTCGATTCTGGTCCTCGTAGGTATCATCCGGTAGCCCTGCCCGCTGACTCTCTTCCACGAGTTTTGAGAAGAGGTCCAGATGGTTGGCCACCATCCTCTCCGTGCTGAAAAGCTTTAGCGCACGATCCCTGCAGTGCGACCGGTCGAGCGATGCAGCGAGGGGAAGGAAGCCGTGCAGTTCTTCGGTCGGCGCCAGGAATCCGGTCCGGCCGTGGTCCACAATTTCCGGCGCGGATCCGATTGGCGTCCCCACCACCGGAGTTCCTGTTGCCAGTGACTCGATCATGACGAGGCCGAAAGGCTCTGACCACTGGATTGGGTTGAGGAACGCCATCGCGTCACCCATCAGCCGGAACTTGTCGGCGTCCCCCAACTCGCCCAGGAACTCCTCGTCGGATCCGAGCAGCGGCTCCACAACGGAGCGGAAGTACTCGATCTCTTGGGGCTCGCGCATCTTGGCTGCAATCCGGAGCGGAATGCCTGCTTGGCGCGCGATCAGGATCGCTTCAACCACGCCCTTGTCCGGGCACATCCTGCCGACAAAACACGCATAACCGCCTTTCCCCGAACCGATCGGCACGGCAGCGACATCCATTCCGTGATGGATAACCCTGGTGATAGGGACGTCCGGCACCCGGGAGGCCTGGTCACGTGAGATTCCGATGATGGCCGTGTCACCGGCCATGGCGCGGTACAAATCGGCCGACGCCGGCGTAAGTGGGCCGTGGATGGTGGTCACCACTGGGGCGGCGGAACCCCGCCGGGCCATCAGCGGGCCGGCCAGCGTGTGGTCGTGGATGATGTCCACGTGGGCCAGGCCGGCATAGGCCCTGATGACATGGCTGAGCTCTGAGAGGGAAATCCCCAGTTCAGCCGGCTCTGATGGCCTCATGCCTGGCACCATCTGTGCAGGACAGGTGCTGTCGGATGCCGCGGCCAGCAGCACTTCGTGGCCCGCGGCGATGAACCCCCGGACAAGGGAATCCACAACCCTCTCTATGCCCCCATATCCGGCCGGGGGAATCGGAATCCATGGTGCTGCAATAAGTCCTATCCGCACGCTTTCCTCCTTGAGGATCACATGCCACGCCCCCAGACCTGGCCAGTGAGTGTGATTCGAAGGGCCGCTGCTTAACCCGTTGTTCCGACTATCGCCCCGCGAGGGGCACCTTTTCAAGCCCCCGGTGTGACAAATCCGACACTCCTGCGCGGAATGGCTTCGGCTTGGCACAGGTTGTGCCAAGCATGAAGATTGAGATCTGGTCAGACGTCGCGTGTCCCTGGTGCTACATCGGTAAACGCCGGTTCGAAGCCGCCCTGGCGGAGTTCCCCCACCGCGATTCGGTGGACGTGACATGGCGCAGTTACCAGTTGGATCCCAGCCTTCCGGAGCACTACGACGGCACCGAACTTGAGTACCTGAGCAGGATCAAGGGCATGGCCCAGGAGCAGGTCTCGCAGATGTTCAAGCACGTCACTACGCAAGCCAAGGGTGAGGGGCTCAACTACCTCTTCGACCAGGTGGTGGTGGCCAACAGTTTCACTGCCCACCGCCTGATCCACCTCGCCGCCCAGCACGGGCAGCAGGACGCTGCGAAGGAGCGCCTGCTGAGCGACCACTTCGAGCACGGCAAGGACATCGGCAGCCAGGATTACCTCACAGCCCTGGGTCACGATCTGGGCATCAACGCCGACGAAGTGGCCGAGCTGTTCACCACAGACAAGTTCGCCGACGACGTCCGCTTCGACTTCGAGGAAGCCCGCGCTCTGGGCATCAACGGCGTCCCGTTCTTCGTGATCGACCGCAAGTTCGGCCTTTCCGGCGCCCAGCCAGCGGAAACGTTCACCGCAGCCCTCAACCAAGCCTGGCAGGAAACCACTCCGCTGGTGCTCGTCAACGCCGCCGACGGCGACGGCGAAGCCTGCGGCCCGGACGGCTGCGCGGTATAGCCCCCCGCCGTGAGTTTTCGTCCAGATAGTGCACGCCAGAGGCGTCTTTGGCGCGATTATCTGGACAAAAACTCGACCGGGTTTGCTGACACATCGCGGTAAGGTGTCTGCATGCCCAGGATTTCGGCGGCCACCAATGCCGCGCAACGCGCCGAGACCCAGCGCCGTGTCCTGACAGCGTTCGGAGAGCTCCTCTTCACCCACGGCCTGCCCGGGCTGACCATGACGGACGTCGCGCGGCATGCCGGGGTGGGACGTACGGCGGTCTACAACTACTACGCCGACATCGAAGAGCTGCTGATCTCCTACGCCCTGGACGAGACCGAACGGTTCCTCGCCGAACTGCGGGAGTCCCTCAACAGCCTTGAGAACCCTGTGGACCGGCTGGCCTTGTACGTGCGCACCCAGGTGGAGGACCTCAGCCGCCGCCATTTGCCGCCCGGACCCGCCATGGCCGCGGTGCTGTCGCCGTCGTCCTTTGCCAAACTGGCAGACCACGTGGATGAGCTGAGCGTCCTGCTGCAGGGCATTCTCCGCGACGGCATGGCGCTGGGCTACCTGCCGCAGGCGGACATTGGCCAGCAGGCTCAACTGATCCACGGCACGCTGTCCTCCAGCGCAGCCCGCGGCACTAATGAGCCCGCGGCACTTGAAGCCCGCGTCGCCCGGACCGTGCGGTTCATCCAACTGGGCGCCGGCGCAAGGTTCGACGACGGCGGCGCACCCCTGCGCGTCAGCTAAGGCGTGGGGGCGGTGGGAATGACAGGCCACTTGGCGTCATCGGCGATCCGGCGGCTTTCCCGCGGGCAGCTGAGCGTCCCGGGGGTCTGGTCCACCCGGTCCGCCGCGGCCAGCTCTTTGTAGTCGCCGGCAAGGATGACGTCCACACTGGCGTCCGTCCGGCCATCCTGGAAGTAGTCCGAGTCCGGCACGTTCCGCTGGACAGTGAAGGCAGCCGACTGCCCGGCGGCACCCGAAATCACTGCAGCCACGCCCCGATAGCCAGCCTCAGTGTTGGCCACAGCACCCAGTACAAACTTCCGGCCCAGCAGTTCGTCAGCCACCGAGCGCGCCAGCCCTGGCCGGCTCGTGGAGTTGTAGACGTTGAGGTTGACCTGTTCGTTCGGGGTGTAATCAAAAGTGGCCACGGGACAGACGGTCCGGGGCTCGTCGCTGCCCGCCGTCGTCGGGAACTTCAGATGCCCGTTGATGATGGCGAGCGCCGTGATGATGGCGCCGGCGATGAGCCCCAGCAGCAGGACCAGCACCACGCCGTGTACCACCCGGCGGCGGAGGCGCACGGGATCGTCGTGATCGCCGGCGGCTTCAAAGGTGGCCCGCAACTCGGGACCGGTGACAACGCGGTGGCCGTGCAGGACGCGGTGGTCCCTGGCTTTTTCAACCATCTATGACCAGCACGCGGGCGTGGATGGCGGTCCGCTGATGCAGCGCAGTACGGACGGCCCGGTGCAGCCCGTCCTCAAGGTACATGGTCCCCTGGTACTGCACCACGTGGGGGAAAAGGTCACCGAAGAACGTGGAGTCCTCGGCCAGGAGCGCCTCGAGGTCGAGGGTACGTTTGGTGGTCACGAGCTCGTCCAGGCGGACGGGGCGCGGCGGCAGCGACGCCCACTGTTTGGGCGTGTTGTAACCATGGTCGGGATAAGGGCGTCCCTCGCCCACAGCTTTGAAGATCACCATGCCACACTAGGCACCTTGGCGGCCCAAAAGAAGTACCCAGCCCGCAGCAATCCAAGGTTGTAGCCAAACGGTGACCATCTGTCACAGGCCGCCGGCTGTCACAATGGAGCCATGACCGCACCCGAATTCCCTGCCATCTCCACGCCCGGCGGCCGCCTGCTGTCCACCCCGCCCTTGGCGCTCCTGCTCGACGTGGACGGTCCCGTGGCAAGCCCGGCCACCCGCAAGGTGCGGCCCGGCATCATTGCCGATATGGTGGCGCTGGCCAGCGCCGGGATTCCGGTCATCTTCAATACCGGCCGCTCGGACGCGTTCATCCGGGAGCAGGTCATGGAGCCCATGATCGCCGCCGGCATGCCCGCCGGGACCGTCATCCACGCCATCTGCGAAAAGGGCGCGGTCTGGTTCAGCTACACGGCCGCCGGGGCCGGCACCATTCACGTTGACCGCGAACTGGCGGTGCCCAAGGCCTACGGCGATGACGTCCGCAGGCTGGTGGCGGAGGACTATTCCGCCCACATGTTTTTTGACGAAACCAAACGCGCCATGGTGTCCGTGGAGCAGCACATCAACGTGCACTCCGCCGATTACCTCGCCGAACAGAAGCTCTTCGACTCGGATGCGATGGACCTCATGGCCCGCCACGGCCTGGGTGTGGTCCGCCTGGACCACCATGCACCGGATTCCGACGACGCGGTGGACTACCGCGTTGACCCCACCATCATTTCCACCGACATTGAGTCGGTGCGGCTGGGCAAAGACCTCGGCGCAAGCCGCGCCGTGGAGTTGCTGGCCGCGGAGGGCATCACGCCCCAGTCGTGGCGCACCGTGGGCGACTCCCGCACGGACTATGCCATGGCGGACTGGCTGCACCACAACGATCATCCCGTGAAGCACGTTGACGTCCGCCCGGCGGACGGCGTTCCGGTCAAAGCCTACGACGTGCTGACCGCTGCGGACCTGGGGCTCGAGGCTGACGTGATCCACGACGACGCCGGCGGAGCTTTCCTGCGCAGCTGGCGGGAGGCCGTGGCCAGCTGAGCCGCTGCCAGGCTTCAGTCCGCCCGCAACGGCTGCCGTTTTTTTGCTCGCGCTATTATTCAGATAAGAACGCTTACCATTTAGCCGCGACGGAGACAACCATTACAGAAGCACCGGTCCAGGACGAGATCTACTACGGCGGCCAGGCGTCCGTAGAACCGCGCACCCATGCGGAGGTGACATCTCCGGCCGCCGAGGCGCGGCTCAAGCACCGGTTGGACGTGGTCCGGCACAAGGGCAGGTATGCCCTGATTAACCACAACCGGACCCCGTTCCAGGCCATGGTGGAGGACATGTTGTTCCTGCGCGGTGTGCTGGCGGAAGCCGGCCTGGACTATCTCCTGGTCCGCGGCAACAACGACCGCCCTGTCATTGCCCTGGACTGGAAGAACCGGAAGAAGCTGCGCTCTGCACTCGTGGCGGCCTGCCGCAACGAGCCTGTCTATTCCATGACGGTTGACGCGAAAAAGAAGTCCTCCGTGCTGGTGGCCGACGGGGAACTCTCCCCCAACCGGCAGGCCCGCATCTTCCGGCTCTACCGGCCGCGGGTTGAGCCCGACGGCGGCTTCGAGTTCGGATCCTCTGCTGGCGTCCAGATTGAGCTCTGGAGCTTTGAAGGCGATCAGCTGATCCTCCCGATTGAAAACTCGCTGACCCGCCGCACCATGCAGGCCCAGGACGCGGTACGCGGGACAGTTGAACGTTACGGGCACACCTGGCCCACCATCGAGAACATGTTCGCGGACCACGCCAGCGACATCAGCTTCGACATTGACCTGGTGTTCTCATGGGTTGACGGCAGTTCGCCCGACTACATCGCGGCCCGCCGGGCCCAGCAGCAAGGTGTGGTGCTCGGCGAAGGCGATGACCACGAGGCCCGTTTCCGTCAGATCAACGAACTTAAGTACGCCCTGCGCTCGGTCTACATGTTTGCACCTTGGATCCGCCGCATCTTCATCGCCACGGACTCCCCTGCCCCGGAGTGGCTCGCCGAGCACCCCACGGTGACCATTGTCCGCAGTGAGGAGTTCTTCTCCGACCCCTCAGTGCTGCCAACGCACAACTCGCAGGCTGTGGAATGCCAGCTCCACAACATCGAGGGACTTTCCGAGCACTTCCTCTATTCGAATGACGACATGTTCTTCGGCCGGCCCGTCGGGCCGGACATGTTCTTCACACCAGGTGGCATCACCAAGTTCATCGAGGCCGAGACCCGGATCGGGCTGGGCGATAACGACGCCGAGCGCAGCGGCTTCGAGAACGCTGCACGGGTTAACCGGAAGCTGCTCTGGAACCGTTTCGGCCGGATCACCACCAGGCATCTTGAGCACACCGCGGCCCCGCTGCGCCGCAGCGTGGTGTCCACGATGGAAAGTGAGTTCCCGGACGAATTCCGCAAGACAGCGGCCAGCAGGTTCCGCGCCGCGGACAACATCTCTGTTACCAATTCCTTCTACCACTACTACGCCCTGCTCACCGGCCGGGCAGTCACCCAGACCGCGGCCAGGGTGCGCTACGTGGACACCACGGCGCGGGCCGGGCTGAACTCCCTGCCCAAACTGCTGGCCAAGCGAAACGTGGACTTTTTCTGTCTTAACGACGGCAGCTTTCCGGAAGTCCACGCGGATGAGCGTGCCCAGCTGGTGACTGACTTCCTGGAGAAGTATTACCCCATCAAGGCGCCCTGGGAACTCTGACGCTCCCTTGCCCTGTCCGGGATGCTGATCCCGGCGGCGGCCAGTCGCTGGGCTGTCATGTCCGCTGTAACGTGCTCGCCCACCGTGGGCGAGCTGCCCAGCAGGACCACGGAGTGGACGATGGTGTGCTCGTAGACATGGACCAGGTTAAACGCCTGGCCGCCGTCGCGGCCGCGGGTGCCACCCACAGCCACGTTGAGATCCTGCGTGTAGCACGTTGCCGAAGCCACGGACACCGGGATGCCCGCGAACGTGGCAGTCGTGGAGTAATGCAGGTGCCCGGCGAGGATGGTCCGGACGTCCGAGTTCCGGACCACTGCGGCCAGGCTCGCCTGGTCGCGCAACTCCACCAAGACGGCGAGGTCCAGGACTGAGGGGACCGGTGGATGGTGCAGGGCCAGGACAGTGCCATCCGGTGCGGGTGTCTCCAGCTCGCGGGCCAGCCACTCCAGCTGCGAAGCGCTCAGCTCGCCATGGTGGTATCCCGGCACCGAGGTGTCCATGGTGATGACCCGCAGTCCGTTGATGAAGTAGCTGTGGTCAACCGGTCCATCGCTGGCCGGTTCGTCCAGCAGGCCGGACCGGAAGTTGGCCCGGTTGTCGTGGTTTCCCATCGCCCAGATGACTTTGGCGCCCAGATCTTCGCATGCAGGATCGACGATGGCCCGCAGCTTTGCGTAGGCCTCAGGGTGACCCTGGTCAGCAAGGTCGCCGGTGAAGATCACGGCCTCGGGCCGCGCACCGGAAGCCCGGACTTCTTCAAAAAGCTGGATAAGTTTGGATTCGCTGTCAACAGCTCCGTAGAGGGGATCCGGACCACCCATCAGGTGGGGGTCGCTCAGGTGGAGAAGGAAGTGGCGTGGCCGGGGATGTTCGGCCTCGATGTGCTTCATTGCTGCCTCTGTGGTTGGGGGGAAACGGCGTTTCCCTTCTACCCTTCAGTAACCTTTATCAAACCAGATATTGGGCAAATTTTGCGTAAATTACCGCGGGCAAGTTGGAAAAAACCAGAAATTTACGCTGCTGAATGGCGTGATGCGCCTTCCGGTCCATCAAATTCGGCCAACGCTTGTTCGATCGCGTCCAGAACCTCGTCGGAGTCCGGCGAGACGGTCGGAGCGAAGCGTGCCACCACCTCGCCGTGGCGGTTTATAAGGAACTTCTCGAAGTTCCATTTCACCAGGCCGGGCAGTACGCCAGTCTTGAATTTGGTCAGCTCGGCATACAGCGGATGCTGGTCCTTGCCCCGCACGTTGGCCTTGGCCGTGAGGGGAAAGGACACACCGAAGTTCCGCTCGCAGAACTCGGCAATCTCGCTGTCGCTCCCTGGTTCCTGGCCGGCGAACTGGTTGCACGGCACGCCAAGGATGTCGAAGCCCCGGTCCCGGAATTTCTCGTACACCGTTTCGAGTCCGGCATACTGCGGCGTGAGTCCGCATTGCGACGCCACATTCACCACCATCACCACGGTTCCTTTGAAACGGCCGAAGTCGGTCTCGGTGCCGTCATTGAGTGTGAGCGGGATGGGGTACAGAGAGGTCACGAGCGCAGTCCTTGAAAGGTTGGTCATGCAGGAGATTCGTTGCCAACCATCAAGAGTACGGGTGCATGCTGGGGATTCTCTGTCAGCGCTGCGTCCGCGTGGGCTCCGCTGACGTGGTGGTGGGTGACGCTGTTGACGTTTCGGCTGGCGCTGGGGTTGGAGCGGTGGGCGCGGGCGACGGCGGTGCTGCCGCCGTCGTCCTTGTTGGAGACCCTGTGGGTGTCTGTGTGCGCGGGGTGTGCGTCGGCGTGGATGTCTGTGTCTCTGTCGCTGCCGAAGTTTCAGTCGGAGTGCCGGTTGAGGTAGCCGTCGGTGTTGGCGGCGGCGTGGCAGTTTGTGATGCTGTGGGCGTCGGTGTTTGCGACGGCGCGGCAGTCGACGTGGCAGTTTCTGATGCTGTTGGCGACGGCGCGGCAGTCGGCGTGGCAGTTTGTGATGCTGTGGGCGTCGGTGTTGGCGACGGCGCGGCAGTCGGCGTGGCAGTTTCTGATGCTGTTGGCGTCGCTGTTGGCGACGGCGCGGCAGTCGACGAGGCAGTTTCTGCTGCTGTGGGCGTCGCTGTTGGCGACGGCGAGGCAGTTTGGGACGTTGTCGCTGCCGCTGTTGTTGTGGGATTCGACGGCGGCACCCCGGCGGGAGCGGTCTTCGGCGGCGCCGTTGAGGGCAGGGCAGCGTCCACGTTCGGCGCCTTGGGCAGTTCTTTTTCGCCGCCCAGGACAGTGTGGCTCTTGTCCGCCCCGACGGGGATGGCCCAGCGTTGTGATTCGGAGGCGTCAGGGCCCCCGCCGGCAAAGCTGACCATGGCAATGTCCTGCAGCTCGTCAAGCTGGCGCATGGGCAGCAGCGTCCAGCGGAGCGGATTGGTGTGCTCGCCATTAAGGATGGTTTCAAAATGCAGGTGGCAGCCGGTGGACCACCCGGTGGTGCCCACCTTTGCGATGACCTGGCCTACCTGGACCGATTCCCCCGTCCGGACGGCGATTGCCTCGAGGTGGTTGTATGTGGTGATCATTCCGTTCCCGTGGTCAATTTCCACGCGATTCCCGCCACCCCAAGGGTGCCAGCCGGCGGCCCGGACCACGCCGGCGTCGGCTGAATAGACCCTGGTGCCGCACGCTGCGGCGTAATCCTGGCCAAGGTGGAAGTCCCCGCCCGTTCCAGTGAGGGGACTGATGCGGAAGCCAAAGGGGGAACTCGGCACAAGTACTTCCAGAGGCGCCATCAGCGAGCCCTCCGGTGGCCGCCTGAGTTGTGCGGCAGCTACATTCAGCGGAGCGTTGCCACCCTTGGCCACGGTCTGGACTATGGTGCGGCCGAACGGGACAAGGGCCCTGCTGTCTGTCATGATCGCGGGGTCCCGGCCCGCGTTGCTCAATTGGCCGATGCCGGCAGCCGGTGCGATGGCGCCGGGTTGGACTAATTCGATGCCGGGTAATCCGAGGGCGAAAAACGCCACGGCAACAGAGGCACTGGCGGCCAGCGCGCGCACCGCGACCACATAAGGGCCTGAAGACTCGTCGTCCCGGCCGGAACCCCAATGATTTCCCACTCGCTGACTCCCGGGTTGGCCCGTCAGACCCCAATCTGGACGGACTTACGTTCCCATGGGACCACAAAGCCTTGGCCATGTGAACCCCATTTCTGCACACTGCGCGCTCTTTGTGGATCTGCGGCAATCCCCAGTTCTCCCACCATGCGCAAGAATGGGATATGCGCAATCTCCTCAGGGAATGGCAGGGCGAACTGAAACGGGCTTTTACCGGCAGCGTGGATGCTGTGCCCGAGTGGGTTCCACAGCTGGCAGAAGGCAACGACGCCGGTTATCACCTGCCGGGTTCAGCCGTCTGGGCGGTGCATGGTTCCATGACCCCTATCGTTGCCGGCATCCGGGCGCTGCTGATGCAGGCGCTGCACCCCGCCGCCTTGGCGGGCGTCCATGAGCACTCAGACTTCCGGGCAGATCCGTTGAGCCGGCTGGCCCGGACCATCCGCTGGATCTTCACAGTCACCTATGGTTCCACAGCCGCCGCCGACCTAGCCTCAGCCAGGGTCCGCCGCCTGCACGAGCCTGTCCAAGGCAACTACGGCGACAGGCACGGCTCCGTGCAGCATTACGCGGCCAATGATCCGGAGCTGGCCCGCTGGGTCCATATCGCGTTCGTTGATGCTTTCCTTACATCGCACAAAATCTGGGGCGGGAAGATCCCCGGCGGTCCGGATGCGTATGTCCGCGAGTGGGCCCAGGCCGGGCGGCTGATGGGGGTGATAGATCCACCGCTGACCGAGGACGGGATGAGGCTGCAGCTGGACTGTTACTACCGCAACGGCGAACTGCTGGCGGATCACCGGGTGGCTGAGACCGTCGGGTTCATCCGGAACCCGCCGTTGCATCCATTGCTTCGGCCGGGCTACCGGATCATCTTCGCCGGTGCTGTCAACAGCTTGGAACCACGCTACCGGCAGATGCTTGGGCTCAAAACTCCCCGGCTGGGCCCCTTCCCTCTCCCGGTAAGGCTGGCAACCAAGGTGGCTCTCGGCGTCGTGCACCTTGCTCTGGGACTCGGACCCGGACCCAGCGAGCAGGCCGCCCGGGCACGGCTTCGACGGCTCGGCATTGGCTGACCCGGCCGGACGAAAACAAAAACCCGGTCCTGACGACGTCAGAACCGGGCTTTGGCTGGCGGAGAATGGGGGATTTGAACCCCCGAGGGCGTTAACCCAACACGCGTTCCAGGCGTGCGCCATAGGCCGCTAGGCGAATTCTCCAGCTGCTTCTGAATCAAAAGCAGACACTAGACTACCTGAATTTTCCAGCATCGCCCAATTGGACGCAGCCGGCGGCATCCGGACATGTAGCGGCCGGGCCCATTGCTGGCCAGTTAACGCCAAAATGGACGCCCCCAATGCGCCCATTCCGTCGGTACACCGTTGAGCTGCCGGGTCCGGCCCTCCAGCCAGGCCCTGCAGCTCACAACCTTGAGATTGCCCCAATCGGTGTACATACCCATGATCGGCCTTGGCCGCCGGATAAGCAATGAAAAGTGCTCCCAATAATGCCCGCCCCTTGGCAGGATGAAGCCATGACCCAGCTGCACGCGATGGTGGTTTATGTCCCGATGACCCACTCTGAGGCGCTACTCGCGGCAATCGGCGACGCCGGTGCGGGCAGGATCGGAAACTACTCGCATTGCTCCTTTGCGGCTCCAGGGACGGGCCGGTTCACTCCCCTGCCTGGCGCCGAGCCTTTCATCGGAGCCGTGGGGGCGGGCGAACAGGTGGCTGAAATGCGGGTCGAGTGTGTTGTGGAGGAAGAGATGCTCGACGGCGTTGTGCTGGCTTTGCGCGCCGCCCACCCCTACGAGGAACCCGCATTTATGACCTGGCCGGTGGACGGCTGGCGCCGGTGAAGCAAACCCGGGCGGACCGGCGCCGGTTCGAGCCACAACAAAAGTTCGGGTAAAGTTGTCTGCGGCCCCTCATGTGGCGTCATCCTGTTGAACTCCCCCAGGACCGGAAGGTAGCAAGGGTAAACGGGCTCTGGCGGGTGCATGGGGGGTCTTTACTATTCCCCCACAGGGCGGCAGAAAGTCGGCCCGGATTGGTAGGGTTTCCTCTGTGACTGTTACGACCGCCCTGTACCGCAGATACCGTCCGGACTCCTTCGCTGACGTTATCGGGCAGGAACATGTCACCGAGCCCCTGATGACGGCCCTGCGCAAAAACCGGGTGAACCACGCCTACCTGTTTTCCGGCCCGCGCGGCTGCGGAAAAACTACTTCCGCCCGCATTTTGGCCCGCTGCCTGAACTGTTCGCAAGGCCCCACGGACACGCCCTGCGGAACCTGCCCCAGCTGTATCGAACTGGCCCGCGGCGGCTCAGGCTCCCTTGACGTCATCGAGATCGACGCCGCCAGCCACGGTGGTGTGGACGACGCGCGCGACCTTCGTGAACGCGCAACCTATGCCCCAGTACGTGACCGCTACAAGATCTTCATCATCGATGAGGCCCACATGGTCACGCCGGCAGGTTTCAACGCCCTCCTGAAGATCGTCGAAGAGCCGCCGGAGCACATCAAGTTCATCTTCGCCACCACGGAGCCGGACAAAGTCATCGGCACCATCCGTTCCCGCACCCACCATTACCCCTTCCGGCTGGTACCGCCGGAGCCGCTGATGGCGTACCTCGAACTGCTGTGCAACCGGGAAAACGTGCCGGTGGCCCCGGGCGTGCTGTCCCTGGTTGTCCGGGCAGGCGGCGGGTCCGTCCGTGATTCCCTGTCCGTGCTGGACCAGCTGATGGCCGGCGCCGGCGCAAACGGCCTTGACTACGAACTGGCCGTTGCCCTGCTCGGCTACACCCACGCGTCGCTGCTCGACGACGTAGTGGAGGCCGTTGCCGCCTCCGACGCCGCTACCGTCTTCCGCGCGGTGGACCGCGTCATTCAGACTGGCCACGATCCCCGCCGTTTCGTCGAAGACCTGCTGGAACGCTTCCGCGACCTCATCATCGTCCAGGCCATGCCCGAGAGCGCCCAGGTGATCCTGCGCGGCATGCCGGCGGACCAAATCGCACGGCTCCAGAACCAGGCACACAACCTCGGCGCCGCTGAGCTCTCCCGCGCCGCGGACGTCACCAACACGGCGCTGACCGAGATGACCGGCGCCACCTCGCCCCGGCTCCACCTTGAGCTCCTCTGCGCCCGCATCCTGCTCCCGAGTTCCGAACAGACAGAGCGCGGCATCGCTGCCCGGATTGACCGTGTGGAGCGGCGCCTTAACTACGCCGGGAACAACGTCGGCGCGGCAGCACCAGTTTCGGCGGGTGCACCATTTCCGGCAGCACCCACTGCGGCCGCCGCGGCACCAGAGTCCTCAGCGCCCGCGAAAGCACCCTACGTTCAGGCTGCGCCTGTTCAAGCCGTGCCTGTTCAACCAGGGACAGTTCAGGCAGCGCATGTTTCCGTAGTTCCAGTTCAAGCACCGGCAGCCGCAGCAGCAGCGCAGTCTTCCGCGTCGGCAACTGTTGCCGGTCCGGATTCTGCCCGGGAGCCGGTTGCTGATCCCGAAGACGCCAGGATTCCGCTGACTCCGCCCCGGGTCAGCACCAACGACTGGCCAGTGGACGAGCCGGCAGGAATCCGGACAGCCGGGGCCACATCACCGCGGCCTGAACAGCCCGGTCGGGACGGACCTCCGGCTACGAGCGCCCAAGCACCAGACGCGACGCCTGCCACGCCCGCGCCAGCTACAGGTGCGCCGGCTACCGGCGCCCACGCACCAGACGCTGCGCCTGCCACCGGCGTTGCGACCCCGGCCGCCCCTGCCGCGACCGGTGACGTCGAAGTCCTCCGCCGCGCCTGGCCGGAGGTCCTGCAGACGCTGTCCAAAATTAAGCGCAGCACGTGGGCGCTGGTAGAGCCGAACGCCCAGGTCGGCGCCTTTGACGGCCAGGTCCTGACACTGGCTTTCACCACCACCGGCCTGGCGGGCGCGTTCGGCCGGGCTGATCACTCGGAGAACCTTCGGCAGGCGATCCACAAGACAGTGGGCATCGACTGCCAGGTCACCGCCGTTGCCGGTGAGGCCAACAGCTCAGCGAGCTCTGAGCCAAACCCAAAAGCATCCGCTAGCCGGGAAACCCCGGCCAGCTCAGCCGACGTCGCATGGGGACTGGCCCCTGCGGGCACCGTTTCCACGCCAGCCGTCGAGGCCCCCGCCTCCACGCCTGAGCCCAGCCGGGCAGCTGCTATCGCCCCGGTCCCGGTAGTTTCGCCTGCCCCGACAGCCACGCCGGTCTCGGAAGTTTCCTATGCTCCGGCGGCCGCCCCAACCCCAACCCCAACCCCAACCCCAACCCCAACCCCAACCCCAACGAGTATGACGACGACGGCTGTTGAACCGGCCGCGCCGCTCGCCTCCGCCGTCGAGCCCGCAGCGCATGCGTCTCCCCGTGAGTCGAAGCCGGCACAGCAGGATCAGCCGCGCCCCGACCAGCCGGAGGCCGGCTCATACGCCTACTCCGACGACACCTGGGGTCCCCCGCGGGACGAAGACGCTCCTCCGCTGGAGGAGGAGCCGCCCATGGATTGGGATCCGTCCGCTCCGGCCCAACCCCAACGCCCGACGTCGGCACCGGCGCCGGCTCCAGCGCCCGCCGGTAAACGGCCGGCACGGAATGCTTCACGGCCTGGGGCCGCCGGCGCCTCACGCGCCACCCCCGCTGCTACGGCGGCCCCGTCACAGGCCGCCACGTCACACGACCCGTGGGGACTGGCCGTTGAGCAGGCGCCCGGCGTCTGGGTAGTTGGCACAGAACCCAACCTGGGGAAAAGCCCGGCGACGTCCACTCCGGACGAAGCTGTCGCCTCTGCTCCGGCACCAAGCTACGAGCCGGCCACCGCCCAGATCCCCCAGCCGTCAGCCAGCAGCCAGTCCGAGGCTGATGCCAGCTGGGGCCTGCCGCCGGCAGCGTCCGGCCTCGCGTCCGGCGTCCCAGCGGCCCAGCTTCATACCGTCGATGTGCCAGCGGCCGGCGTCCACGTAGTAGGGATCCAAACCGCTCACGGCCCCGTGCCCGAGGTGGCCCTGGCACCCGTTCCCGCTGAACCCTCTGCGCCCGCCGCCGGAGCCCAGACCAGCCAGCCTCAGGCGGAACCTCCACGGGAAACTGGTGTCCCGGAGCGCGCCGAGATCCGTGAGTACGCCATGGCGTCGGCGGCCCCGACTGCACCCCTGCAGCCTGCTCCGGCAACGTCCCCGTCGGCGGCCGAAGCCCGGCAGAGCCTCTACCAGCGGCTGTCCAACAGCCCCGAAGCCGAGGCCGGACGTGCCAAGGCACCGGCCCGCGCGGCCGCCGCCACCTACGTCCAGGACATCCCCAGCGCCGACGACGAAACCATCGAGGAATCGGGCATCTTTGGACGCGCCGCCGTCGAGCGTATTCTGGGCGGGAAGCTGATCGAGGAGCGTTCCCCGGACGGAACCCCGCTGGTTCCCCGTTTCTAGGCGCGGGCCGGACCTGCGCTTGCCACGCCAAGCATCATCCAAGCCAAAGCAAAAGAGGAAAACGTGTACGAAGGTGCAGTCCAAGAGCTGATCGACGAGCTCGGACGCCTTCCCGGTGTAGGTCCCAAGTCCGCCCAACGGCTGGCCTTCCATATCCTCGAAGCCGACCCGCAGGACATGAAACGCCTGGTGGAAGCCATCACCACGGTGAAGGAGCGCGTTAAATTCTGCACGGTGTGCGGCAACGTTACGGAGCAGGAACTCTGCAACATCTGCCGGGATCCGCGGCGCGACCCGTCTGTTATTTGCGTGGTGGAGGAATCCAAGGACGTCCTGGCGGTGGAGCGCACGCGTTCGTTCCGCGGCCGGTACCACGTCCTCGGCGGAGCCATCAATCCCATCGCCGGCGTGGGGCCCGAACAGCTGCGGATCCGCGAACTCCTGACCCGGCTTAACGACGGCGCCATCCAGGAAGTTATCATCGCCACCGACCCCAACCTCGAAGGGGAGGCGACGGCCACGTACCTTGCCCGGATGCTGAAGACGATCGGCATCGCCGTCACCAGGCTGGCTTCTGGCCTGCCTGTAGGCGGCGACCTGGAGTACGCCGACGAGGTCACTTTGGGGCGCGCTTTTGAGGGCCGCCGCAACGCCCTTATCTGAGCTGAGCTCACCTAAGCTGAACGTGGCTGACGTGGGCTTCAAAAGACCGAGCGGGACTGTCCTGAACAGTCATGTTCATTTGGCGGCAGTGCCGAGCCGTCGCCGGGCGGCACGGTGGCCAGCGCCGAGCAACGCGCCCGCAGCTGCGAACTGGGTGGCCGCGCCAACCAATGCCAGCGGTGCCCCGGCCCCGGTCTGGTCCGCGCACTCGCCCTCCACACAAGGCTCCTGGGTGCCTTCCGCAGCGTTCGGCAACTCCCCCGGCAGCCAGTCCAAGGCGTTCCCCCGTAGTTCATCCTCACCCGCGAGCAATGCCAGGATCATCAGGGGATTGCTGGTTGCCAGCCAAAAGATCCGCTCAGTGTGATAGACCTCGGCGATGCCTCGGAACTCCGGGGAACACCGGTAGGAGGTCACCTCGCCCAGTTCATCCCGTTCGATATTGATGGTCACTAACACCGGCTCATAGGACCCGGACCAAAATGAAAGCAGTATCAGGAAAACGCCAGCCACTGCCGCGAAGGCCAAGCCCCTCGCACTGGATCGGGCCCCAACACAGCGCAATGACTGCGGCACTTCCCCACCAGAACCTCCGGGGAACGGACAGCCAAAACCATGGTTGCCCGTCCACTTCGCAGGAGGAAACGGGTCTGGCCGCTGCCCGGCCACCGCTGACTCTCCCCGGCGTCTTCCTAGTCCCCGTACCTGGGCTCTTTGTCGCCGATGGGCTCGAATAATAGGCGATCGGCGGCCGGATTCTTCTCGTCAGCCACGGTAACGCCTCCACCCTGATGGACAGGCTCAGGCGATGCGGGTTCCCCTCGCCAGCCTGTGGGCCGGCGTGCGCAGCGAACGCCATCCCAGCCACATCAGCAGCCCGGCAAGCAGCAGCTGCAGACCGAGGCCCAGCGGCCACAAGGGGGTGGACTGTGCAATGTACTGCGGCTTGGCTTCGCCGTTGGCGCACGGATAAGTGCCTTCGGGACCGGCCATGGCGTAACGGGCACCCTGGCTCACTGATTCAATGGCCCCCACCGAGGATGACATTCCGAATGAGTTGGCCGTCCGCACAGGGTAGGGAATGGCATCGGCCACCACCACGTAGGGGTTCATGGCCAGCATCCACGCCACGCGCTCGGTGTGCACGGCCGGCTGTGCGCGCAAGGGTCCCGAGCACGTGTAATTCGGTTCCGTCGGCGCGGGCTGCTCCTCCAGCGGTTCGTAGGGTGAGTACCCGCGGTACTGGGCCTGGTTGGCCATGACGGTGCCCTGCGAGAGCCCGGTGCCCAGCCCGAAGGCAATCAGCGAGCCGAACACCAGCCCGGCCACCGCAAGGTAAGTGACCACAATGGAGAACAGCGGGCGCCCCGCGAGCGCGGAGATCCCGACGCCGACGGCACAGACCACGCCAACCTCAACGGCCAGCATCAGCAGGGCCACCACAACGTGCCCGGGCGTCATCCCCCCGGGCGCCACTCCGATCACCAAAAACGGTGTACTGGCAACCAGGAAAGCCAGGGCAGCGGCCCACGCGGCAAAGAATTTGCCCCACAGAATTTGTCCGGGCCGAAGCAGGGTCACCTGCAGGATGGCCAGGGTGCCTGCCGCCCGGTCGCCGTTTACGGCATTGGCGGATAGTGCCGGAGCCACCAGCAACGCGAAAAGGAGGACAAAGGCGAGTACCACTTCGAAGATCATTGACCCGGGCCCGGGGATGTCGGCGTAGGTCCCCCGCGCTGCACGCTGGGCGTCCCAGCCGGCCCAGGTCAGCCAAGTCACCAGGCCGGTCAGGATGAACCAGATGGCAAGCATGATGTACCAGCCGCGGGAGCGCAGCCGCTGCTTGAGTTCCAGGACCACCACGTCCCGGATACCGCCAACGTAGCCGGCGCCCCGGCCTGCTGCGGGCGGACGCTGGGTCGTGTCTGTCAACTGGCTCATCGCCGCTCCCCCTCAAGGTTCATGTAGGTCTCTTCCAGGGCACCCGAGGCGGGGGCAAAGGACCTGACCGCGACGCCGGCGAGCACGAGGTCGCGCAGCAGGCGGGCGGCGTCGTCGTCGTTCATCAACATCAGGCTAACGGCGGGCCGGCGGCCGTCCTCCACCCGGTACTTAAGGCCCAGTTCGGTCAGCTTGGCGGCGAGCGCAGCGCCGTCCGTGGCCGAGATGGCGTAGCGCCGGCCGGCGGCGGCAGCCTCTTCGGTGGTCTGCTGCCGGATGGTCCGTCCACGGTTGACGAACACGGCGGCGTCGGCGATTTCGTCCAGCTCGCTGAGCACGTGGGACGAGACCACAATGGACTTCCCCTCCGCTGCCAACTGCCGCAGCAGGACGCGCAACTCCACCCTCGATCCCGGGTCCAGTCCGGACGCCGGTTCGTCCAGGAGCAGGACGGAGGGGTCGTGGATCAGGGCGCGGGCCAGGCTGAGCCGCTGCTGCTGGCCCCGAGAAAGTACCCGGGCAGGCTGGTCGGCGAGGTCGCTCAGGCGCACGCGGTCCAGCATGTTGGAAACGCGCCGGGAGATTCCGGCCTTGGGCAGTTGGTAGAAACGTGCCATCTGCGTGAGGATCTCGCGGGCCGTGAGGGATTCCCAGACGCCCAAGGTGTCCGGCATCCAGCCGATCCGCCTGCGGACTTCGGCACGGTGGTGCTGCGGATCAAGCCCTTCCACGGTGACGGTGCCGGAATCCGGCGCCAGCAATGAGGCCAGCATCAGCAGCAGTGTGGTTTTGCCGGCGCCGTTGGGCCCGATCAGTGCGGTGACTTTTCCGGCCGGAGCGTGCAAATCCATGTGCTCGACGGCGTGCACCTGCCCGAAGCTGCGGCTCACCGCGGTGGCGGTGATGCCGCCATTACCAGGGCTTTCCGGTTGGGCCGGAACGTCCATTTCGTGCTGATTTTCTGTCATTCCCCGAGCACCTGTCCCCCAAGCCGTTGCATGCATTCCGACCATCCGAGCGTACGCCGCGCCCACGGGCGCAGTATCCGCCGCAAGGCTTAGATTCGGTCACAATTCCACGCCAGCATGCCAGCGGCGATAAACTGGGCTGACACGTCACGCCGTCCAGCCGCAGTGGCCGTGCCTGACCCCCAGAACTCCGAGTGATCCAGTGAAGGTATGCGCATGAGTACGCCCACTTCCGAAGTGCACGCAGCAACGCAGCCTTTGGCGCTGACCGAAGGCGCTGCCGTAACCAAACAGCTGATCGTGCAGAAGTTCGGCGGCTCCTCCGTTTCAGATGCAGACGGCGTCAAGCGCGTCGCCAAGCGCGTAGTCGACGCACAGCGGGCCGGAAACGAAGTTGTGGTGGTGGTGTCCGCCATGGGTGACACCACTGACGAACTGCTGGACCTCGCCGGTCAAGTCACCGACTCCGCTCCTGCCCGCGAGATGGACATGCTCCTCTCCGCCGGCGAACGGATCTCCATGGCCCTGCTGGCCATGGCCATCAACAAGCTGGGCGCCTCCGCCCAGTCCTTCACCGGTTCCCAGGCCGGCATGATCACGGACGGCATCCACGGCAAGGCCCGCATCATTGACGTCGATCCGCACCGCATCCGCACGTCCCTGGACAAGGGACACATCGCCATCGTTGCCGGTTTCCAGGGCATGAGCCGTACCACCCACGAGATCACCACCCTCGGCCGCGGCGGCTCCGACACCACTGCAGTCGCCCTCGCGGCCGCTTTGGAAGCGGACGTCTGCGAAATCTACACCGACGTTGACGGCATCTACACCGCGGACCCCCGCGTGGTTCCCGCCGCCCAGAAGATCGACACAATCTCCAGCGAAGAAATGCTCGAACTCGCTGCGTCCGGCGCAAAGATCCTCCACCTGCGCTGCGTCGAGTACGCGCGCCGGTTCGGCGTGCCCCTGCATGTCCGGTCCTCATTCAGCCAGAACGAAGGCACCTGGGTCATCCCCAGCGCCGAAGACAAGATCACCACTCAAGAGGGAGTTGCCTTGGAGCAGCCAATCATCTCCGGCGTTGCACATGACCGTTCCGAAGCGAAGGTCACCGTGGTGGGTGTGCCGGACATCCCCGGCAAGGCGGCCGCGATCTTCCAGGTCATCGCCGACGCCCACTCAAACATCGACATGATCGTGCAGAACGTTTCCACCCACGGCACCGGCAAGACGGACATTTCCTTCACGCTGCCCATCGTCGAAGGAGCTGAGGCGCTGGCGGCACTTAAGGCTGCCCAGCCGAATATCGGCTTCGAAAACATCGAATACAACGAAAAGATCGGCAAACTGTCGCTCATCGGAGCCGGCATGCGGTCCCACCCCGGCGTCTCCGCGACGTTCTTCAAGGCACTTTCCGATGCAGGGATCAACATCAACATGATCTCCACCTCGGAGATCCGGATCTCTGTGATAACCCACGCAGACCTGCTCGACGACGCCGTCCGCGCCATCCACAAGGCCTTCGACCTGGACAGCGAAGACGAGGCCACTGTCTACGGAGGCACCGGCCGCTAAGGTTCCTGCCGAATCCCGAGGATATTCTGGGGGCCGGTCCTGCCGGCCACCATTTCTTTTTTGGGGGAAGGTGCCACGAAATGGCCCAAGGCCATTTCGACGGCACTTGGCATCCCTGCCGTAACCGCAGCGCCGGCAGGGGTCCGCAGCGGGCAACTCAGCCAGGCTTGTCTGTACTTGCGCGTCGAACCGCGTAGTGATGTCCGGCGGTATCTGTTTCCACTTCAAAGTGGGAAAGATCCTCGTCGGAGGCCTGCTCGTATTCGTCATGCTTGTGGATTACTGGCGTATCCGAGTCCAGACGCGTTGCCGGCCCGAAGACAAATCGGAGCCTGTCGGTCACGTTCATAAAGCCTGTGAGCGCGTGTCCCATTGTTTCCACCCCCTTCCGGCGTTGCGGGCGAAAGAGCCGCTGACCCCTTGTGAGGCCAGTGCCCTTATTTTACGCCCGGAGTCCAAAAAAGGCCCCGCGGGCGCGAAACCTGACGGGCGGGCTTGAGCGGCTCAGCGCAGTGACTGGTCGTCCGGGTTCCTGGGCACCACATAGGTGCTGCCGTCCGGGCGGTGGAGGGTTTCCCATTGCTGAGTCTCCCGCTCGCGCTGGGCCAGCAGGGACCTGTTCTCCTCGGTCATGTCATGCACCAGCGAACTGCGGTTTGCCGGACCAAAAATAGCCCTGAGCTTGCCCGTAGCGCGCATGAACCGCTGCGACGCGTTGCCCTTGTCCGCTGAATTGCCTTTGCCCATGACAAGTGAACCCTTCGATAGAATTTACTCGTTCCAGTGTATGCTAATAATTAGTGCACTAACCATTGGAGGATCGTGATGACGGCAATGGCCGGCGCCGTGCAGAGGGATGATGACCTCCTGCTGGAGCAGCAGCTCTGTTTTGCGCTCACCGTGGCATCCAGAAGCGTTGTGGGGGCCTATAAACCGGTCCTGGACAAGCTGGGACTGACCCACCCGCAGTATCTCGTGATGCTGTGCCTCTGGGAGTCGGCCCCCCGGACCCTGCGCAACATCAGTGACGCCCTGGCCCAGGCGCCGGCGACCGTCTCACCGCTCCTGCGGCGCCTCGAAGAAGCGGGATTCATTACGCGTCAACGCGTAGACGGAAACGAACGCGCCCTTGCGGTAGGGCTGACCTCCGCCGGCGCCGCACTGCGCCAGCAGGCACTCGCTGTCCCGGGCACCATGATGCAGCGGCTCGGGCTGACCCGCGACGAGGTGGGCGAACTGCACCGATCCATGATTGCCCTCATCGCCGCCACCGAGGACGCCCACGTGGACTCCGTCAGAGCGTAAAATGGCAGCAACCTAGGAGGGTCCATGCGTTTGCGAACAGTACGGCCATTGCTGGCCGTGTTCGTTGTGGCCGGGCTTGCCGCGTGCACGCCACCACCGGACAATACCCCGCCGTCATCGACCAGCCCCACGGCCAGTTCCACGGCCAGCCAGGGCGCTTCCGGGTCCCCCGCTCCGGACACCGAGACCACCGTACCCGCGCCGGCCCCGTCTACCCCTCCTGCTCCCTCGCCCGGACCTGGTGCCGGCAACGCCGAACTTTCCATCATGGTGAAGCCAGGGTCCACTGAATCCGCGGTGAACTACACCCTGGTCTGCCGCGGCGGTGTCCCCACCGCAGAGAGCAAGCACCCCAACGCTGATGCTGCCTGCGCGGCCCTCAAGAACAGCGCAGCCCTCCTCAGCCCCTCCCCGAAGAATGCAGACCGGGTTTGTACCGAGCAGTATGGCGGACCGCAGACCGCCACCGTGACCGGGATTGTGGACGATACTCCTGTGGATGCAGTTTTCGCACGGACCAACGGTTGCGAGATCGGCGCCTGGACTGCGGCCCAAGACGTCCTGGGTGCCAGCGGTGGAGCAGCTTAGCCTGCTGACGGCCGATGCCTGGAGTGCCCGCGAAGCCGCGCACCAGCAACGCGTCCGCCGTTACGCTGATCCGTACCTGGCCCGCCGCTCGGCGGGCCGCAAGCACCCGGTGGAGGACTTCCTTTTCACCTACTACACCCAAAAACCTGGTCAACTCCTGCGCTGGCACCCGGGCGCCGGCGTCGTACTCACCGGCCCAAAGGCAGCCGCCCGGAGCGGGTGGAAGCATTACAGAATGCTCGACGACGGCGAACTCGCCGCCGCGGGGCTGCCGTCAGGGACTGTGGCGGTCACCTTTCACCGCAGCGCCTTTCTGGCCGACCGGCAGGAGGCAGTGGGATTTGCAGAAATCGTCCTCCGCGGAACCGCGGCAAGGCCGGCCCAGTTCGGCTGCTTCGGGCTGCACGAGTGGGCCATGGTCTACCGCCAGGACAATTTCGACCTGCGCCACGAATACCTGCAGCTGAGGCTGGGCTCCGCCGGCACGGACAAGGTTGTGGAGGACAACCGCATACGGTGCTCCCACTTCGACGCCTTCCGCTTCTACACGCCGGACGCCATCGCACTCAATGAGCTGACCCCGAGCCGAGAAAACCAGCGGGAACTCGAACAGCCGGGGTGCCTGCACGCCAACATGGACCTCTACAAGTGGGCGTACAAACTGCTGCCGGCACTGCCCAGCGAACTGGTCATGGACTGCTTCGAACTGTCCTGGCGGATCCGCACCATGGACATGCAGGCCTCGCCTTACGACCTTGCAGAGTGGGGCTACCCACCCATCCCAATCGAAACACCCGAGGGCAAAGGGGCCTACGTGGAGCACCAGCGGGCGTTCGCAGCGGAGGCCGCTGTACTCCGCGGGCGCGTGGCCCGGGCGCTGGCCCCTCTCACCGTGGCGGCCGCACCGTGACCGGCACGTCCGCCCGTCCGGATGCCACCCACCGGGTGGACCTGACCATCAGGCTCCGGGAGGAGCCTGCGGCCGGCGAGTACGTGTTCCGGCTCGTGGCCGAAAACGGCGGCGTCCGGGCAGCATCCACCCTGCCCGCGCCCGCCGCCGCGCTGGAGGCGGTGGAGCAATTCGGGGAGGACATCTTCTTTCCGAAGCCGGGGCCGCCCAAACTCTGCACGCAACAATACGGCGGACCGCAGGTTGCCGTCGTCACCGGGACCTTTCATGGCCGCCCGGTCAAGGCGGTCTTCCGGCGGACTGACGGGTGCGAGATTGCCCGCTGGAATTCCGTGACCGCGTTGCTGGGCGGAACACCCGGCGGAACCGGGACGTCCCGGACCTGAAGCGTCCCGGCCAGCAATGCTGACCGGGACGCCGTAGCTAGTCGCTACTTGGTGTTGCTTTGCTCCTTGACGCCTGGCATCAGCTGGCAGGGATCCCAACAACTGTGGCCATGGCCGGTGCGCCGGCCGGGGCTGCCGGGGTACCCGCACCCACCTTCACGTTGACCATCGTCCTGACTCCGTTCGCCCCCAGGCTGAGACGCGACAGGTAGGAGCCATCTGCGAGGCCCGTCCAGTCCAGGGTCGCGGCGGTGGCTGTGCCGTTCGGCGCCACGATCGGGTTCGGCGTGACCGTCAGGTTCCCGGCGTCCCCGGAGAACGAGGCAGCCTGAACGGATGCATTGGCGGCACCCTTGTTCGGCGTGGAATACAGGTTGGCCACGATGTAGTATGTGCCCGCCCGCGGCGACTCGAGGTCCAGGAACTCACTGGCCGCCGCCGTCGCCACTTGCGTGGGCACGAGTCCGCCCGCACCGTTCGGTGCGTACACCACCATGTCCCAGTCGACGTCGTTCGTTTCCGCCTGCACGCCGAGGCGGGCTGAGGTGGCGCCGGCAGGAACGGTCACGCTCACCAGCGCGTTGTGCGCGTCATTGGTGGCCGCGTAAACGCCCGGCGTCTTGGAAATGGCGGTCTGGCTCAGCGGAGCCAGGCCCTCCACGGCCACGGTGAGGGGAGCATCGGTACCGGACACGAAGTCCATGGTTCCGCTGCCTGTCCCGGTGGCTGAACTGAAGGAGAAGGATGGTGCGATCTTCGCATCCACTGGCCGGACAGCCATCGGTGAGCTGACGGTCCGTGGGCCTTCCCACGTCAGAGTGCCGGTGGTGAACTTGCCGACGGGCGCAGTGGCGTTCCTGATGGTGATGGTCACGTCGCGGGTTTTGCCTGCCTTGGCGAAGTTGAGCACCTGCGGCTCCACCTCCACGTCAAACCCGGGCAGGTCCACTTCCGGACGGTACATGCCGGGCACCAGGGCCGTCAGTTGCCGCTTGACTGTCACTTCGCCCACCAGGCTCCCGAGCGCAATTGAGGGCAGGTTCAGGTCCTGGGCCGCGAGGGAACCGGCCTGCGGCGCACCAGTAACCACTCCCTGCCCGTTCAGGAAGGCCAACCAGTCCGTGATGCCCGAGTCGTAAACGAGGCCCGGATCAAGCACCCGAAGGGAATCGATGTGGCCGGCACCGCCGTCGAACGGATTCCGGTTGGGCGTGCCGTCGGCGTTGACCAGTGGGTACGCGGTGGTCATCATGGCTGACTTGACCGCCGCCGGGCTCCAGTGTGGCTGCTTGCTGAGCACCAGTGCACCGAAACCGGCGATGTGAGGTGCTGCCATGGACGTTCCGGACATGAACCCGAACTGTGCACCGTGGTTTCCGATGGTGGAAACGCCGGCAAGGACGTTGACGCCGGGGGCGGAAATGTCCGGCTTGAGGAGGTCACCGCCGGAGGCGAGGGTGGGGCCGCGGGACGAGAACCCGGCCACCTGCGGGGCTGGCGGCAGCGGTTCGCCGGTGAGGTCACCTTTGACGAGGCTAACGGTCAGCGCGGTGTTGCCGGCCAGCTTGGACTTCAGTTCCAAGCTGTTGGGGGCGTTCACGTGGACGGTGGGCAGGACGTGGTTGTCAGTGTCTTCGGAACTGTTGCTGAGGTTGATCAGGATCATGCCCACACCGCCCTTGGTCTGCACCTCAAGGCTCTTGGCAGTGCGGTCCACCACGCCTCGGTCACACACCACAACCTTGCCTGCCACCTTGGCCGGATCGAGGGTGCCCGGCCCGCACAGGTTGGCGTTGGCGGCTCCGGCGGCCGCTGCAGCAGCGGCAACAACCGCTGGCTTGTCCGTGACTTCCGTTTTCATGATGGAGGCTCCGCGGTACAGGCTTCCATCGGAGACCTTGACCGTTCCGAGCAGGTCGCTGGGGAAGGTGGAGGCTGCCACGGTGGTCAGCCACGGCGATGCATGGTTGACGGTGGAGGCGCCGGGGCCGGAGTTGCCGGCAGAGGCGGCTACGAACACGCCGGCCGCGGCGGCATTGAGGAAGGCAAGCGCCACCGGATCGGTTGTGCTGTCCGTGTTGCCTGAGATGGAATAGTTCAGGACATCGACGCCGTCCTTGACCGCCGCGTCAATCGCTTCCACGGAGGCAGAGGAGTAGCAGCCGCCAGTAGCAGGGCTGTCGTCTTCCCAGCAGATCTTGTAGACGGACACCTTCGCGGCGGGTGCCACGCCAGAGCCCTTGCCGAAGCTCACGCCGTCGAGCACCTGCTCAACGTTCGCGTTGCCTGCGGCCGTGGTGGCGGTGTGAGTTCCGTGGCTGCCAACATCCACGGGGGAAATCTGCTCCTTGGGCGCACGGTTTTCCGGCTTCACAAATTGCAGGAAGGAATCCGCGAAGTAACGGGCACTAACAACTTTGGAGTTGCACAGGGATCCATCGAACGCCGCGCCGGTGCCCACTCCCTTTTGGCATTCACCTTCGAATGTTGTGCCGTCGGCCTTGAGCATGGCGATCCGCCCTTCGGCCGTGCGGTACGGCTCGCCCACCTGGGCTGCGCCGCTGAGCGGTTGGACCGGTTCGCCGTGGAGGAAGGGATTGTCAGGGGCATACCCGGAGTCGATAACGCCCACCACAACACCCTTGCCGGCGTTCTCTTCACCGCCGAAGCGGGTCTCCCAGGCGCCGTCCTCCCCGGTGAGCTCGAGGAAATCGCCGGTGGTGTAGTCTGGGGCGTTCTCGACGTCGGGGGCGACCGCCAGCACCCTGGCGTCCTTGGACAGTTCCGCCGCCTGGACCGCAGAGAGTTCCGCAGTGAACCCGTTGAGGGCGGCAGTGAACTGTTTCGCTGGTGTGACGCCCTGTTCGGCGGCCAGGTCCTGTTGGGATTTTCGGAGATGGGCGTCGTAGGCCTTGTAATTGGCACTGTCCTCGTCCAGCTTCCTACCGTTCTGCGGCTTGGTGGCCGCCAAGCCGGGCGTCTCCCCCTCGTAGGCGGCCGCGGCCTTGGCTGCGAGGACCACGATGTAGCGGCCATCCTTGTAGTCTGTCGCCGCAGTATTCTGAGCGGCTATTGTCGTGGCCTGCCCGGCGGGCGCCGCGGTAGCGGGGCTCATCGCCATGGAGGTGAGGAGCAGCGGCAAGCCTACGGCCAACGCCGTCGCTCTCCGGAGTCCCCCGCCTGGGATGGGGCTCTTTCCAGTTAATTTCACGAGCGACTAAACCTTTCACGAGGAACGGCCGGGCACATTGCCGGTCTGAAGAAGCTGGGAACGGCACGCGGAATTACAGGTTTTGTAATGCTGTGACAAGCTGTCCAAACAGTACAGACTGATAGCTGAATATGACATAGAACACATGAGAGTTCCAGAGCCAATCCGAACTTTTCATTTCAGGGCACGAAGCCGGGCCGGAGCCAACGTCGATCCCCGTACGATCAGGCGGGTTGGCAGAACCAGTGGCTGCCCGGACTGCGAATGTGCCCCGCGCGCGAATGCCAGCAAGTTGCTGACGGCAGTGGACCCCAAGGCATACAAAGGGGCTTCCACGGTAGTCAGGGCAGGAGTGACCATGCCGGACCCGTGACTGTTGCCAAAGCCAAGGACACTGACGTCGTCCGGAACCCTAATGCCGCGCTTCTGGAGGGTGCGGATGAACCCTAGGGCCATCTGGTCGTTGTAGGCGATCACCGAGGAGCTCTGGTGCTGCGACCATTCCAGGGCAGCGTCTCCGCCGCCGCGGACTGTAGGTACACCAGGTCCTAGACGGCGCACGCCCAGCCCCAGCTGCGAGGCCGCCGCACGGAGTGCACGCCAGCGCATGCCATCGCCTCCGGCCCCGCCAAATAGGCGATGGTGGGGTTGCCCAGACCCCGCAGATGCTCAGCTGCCCGCCTCATCCCATGGGCATTGTCCGAGACCACGCTGGCCACATCGGCGACCACCCGATTCATCACGAAGGCACGGGAAACCGTTGAGGGAAACCCCGGCGGCACGCGCCACGTCGTAAATCGTGGGCAGGCTGCGGTCCAACATGGGTCCACCTTCTCTCAGCTTTGAGAGCCGCGGAATACGACTTACCAGATCATGCAACCGGTTGCTCGAATTGTCAATCATTATGACAGTCAAGGTCATCATGGTTAGGCCAGAAATGCGCCCGGGACCGGCCTCCCCATTTCTGGGGAGGCTGCGGTGAACCCCAGCGCGAGGGCTGCCACCATGCCCACCCGGAGGGTGCGGTGCACCCACTTCTGTGTGCGTCTTTCCATGCCTCATATCTCCTTTTGATTGGACACCGGCGGGGCACAATCTGTGAATTCCCTCCGTAGATCCATTGAGTCCGCCAGCCATTTGGAGGATCAAGGAGTTGCCACGGAAGAGCGGCATTTGAGGCAGCAAAAAGCGGGCGCCCCCGTTCAGGGACGCCCGCTTAGATAAGGCTTGGTTGTTTGGGGCGGGCGGCTTACTGCCTGGGTGTCCGCACCACGTCGCTGATCCACTGGCGGGTCTTTTCGTCCACGGGCCCGGTGACGCGCGTATCCCGGGCCGCACGGTCGGCTTTGATCTTTTGCATGACCATCCGTCCCAACCCGGCAAACACGGCAACGGCAACCATCGGCAACAGCACGGATTTCGATTTTTCAGCCATTCCGCCATCCTAGTGACGCCACCTGCGGAGGGCCAGAGCCGCCGTCGTTCTTCACCACCCGAAAGCCCCTCCCCACCTGACGGCAGTGACGGGGCCCACCGAATACAGGGTCCAGCGCTCCGGCCGGTAGAATGGGCTGGCAAGCTCGCGGAGCGCCCGTCCACACTGTTCAAACAAGCTCGTCCCCAACAGTTCCGGAACGGCGTAAGACGGCACCACTCCGCTGCGCCCTTACCCAATGCTCACGCACAGGAGTTGCCGGATGCCCCGGATCGTTGTTGACGTCATGCCCAAGCCCGAGATTCTGGACCCGCAGGGGAAGGCCATCGTGGGTGCACTCCCCCGTCTGGGCTTCACCAGCTTTAGCTCTGTCCGCCAGGGCAAGCGCTTCGAACTGACGTTTGACGGCGAGGTGACCGACGCAATCCTGGCCCAGGCCCGCGAAGCAGCCGAGACCCTGCTGTCCAACCCTGTGATCGAGGATGTCGTCAACGTCGAGGTCGTCGAGGCCTGAGATGACTGAACTTCCCTTGATCGGCGAGGCAATCGCCGTCGCCGCCGCGCCCCGGCTCGCGGGCGCCAAGATCGGCGTCGTCACCTTCCCCGGCACCCTGGACGACCGCGACGCCGCCCGTGCAGTCAGGCTGGCCGGCGGCACCGCAGTGCCGCTCTGGCACGCCGCCACCACCCTGGGTGACGTGGACGCCGTCGTGATCCCCGGTGGTTTCTCCTACGGCGACTACCTCCGCGCCGGCGCCATTGCCCGGTTCGCGCCGCTGATGTCCAAAATCATCGACGCCGCGAACTCCGACGCCAAGCTGCCTGTTCTGGGCATCTGCAACGGCTTCCAGATCCTCACCGAGTCGCACCTGCTGCCCGGCTCCATGATCAAGAACGACCACCTGAAGTTCCTGTGCCGTGACCAGGTGCTCCGCGTGGAAAACAGCAACACTGCCTGGACCCTCGACTACGAGGCCGGCCAGGAAATCACTGTGCCGCTGAAGAACCAGGACGGCCAGTACATCGCCGACGAAAAGACCCTCGACGCGCTTGAGGCCGAAGGCCGCGTGGCCTTCCGCTACGTGGGCTTCAACCCGAACGGCTCGCGCCGCGATATCGCCGGCATCTCCAACGCCGCCGGCAACGTGGTGGGCCTTATGCCGCACCCGGAGCACGCTACCGAGGTCGGCTTTGGCCCCGCGTCGCTCGACGGAATCGGCGGCTCCGACACCGACGGGCTCGGCTTCTTCACCTCCGTACTGAACAAGATTGTGGGAGTCAGCAAATGACGGAGACCAACTCGGTGGTAGAGCCCGCCGAAACCGCCAAGAAGTTCAACATCGACACGGTGGAGAACGCCGCCAAGACTCCGGACACCGAACTGCCGTGGGCCGAACTGGGCCTGAAGCAGAACGAGTTCGATGAGGTGGTCAAGGTCCTGGGCCGCCGCCCCACCGGCGCCGAGCTGGCCATGTACTCCGTGATGTGGAGCGAGCACTGCTCCTACAAGTCCTCGAAGAACCACCTGCGCCAGTTCGGCGACAAGGTGACCGAGGAGATGAAGAAGGACATGCTGGTGGGCATCGGCGAAAACGCCGGCGTCACCAACCTCGGCGACGGCTGGGCCGTGACCTTCAAGATTGAGTCCCACAACTCGCCGTCGTTCGTGGAGCCCTACCAGGGTGCCGCCACCGGCATCGGCGGCATTGTCCGCGACATCATCTCGATGGGCGCCCGCCCGGTGGCCGTGATGGATCCGCTGCGCTTCGGTGCGATCGACCATCCGGACACCGCCCGCGTGATGCACGGTGCCGTGGCCGGCATCGGCGGCTACGGCAACTCCCTGGGCCTGCCCAACATCGGCGGCGAAATGGTGTTCGACTCCGTGTACCAGGGCAACCCGCTGGTCAACGCGCTGGCAGTCGGCGTCATGCGGCACGAGGACATCCGCCTCGCCAACGCTTCGGGCAAGGGCAACAAAGTGGTCCTGTTCGGTGCACGCACCGGCGGCGACGGCATTGGCGGCGCCTCCGTGCTGGCTTCCGAGTCCTTCGACGACACCAAGCCGTCCAAGCGTCCCGCCGTGCAGGTGGGCGACCCCTTCGCGGAGAAGGTCCTGATCGAATGCTGCCTGGAGCTCTTCAAGGGCTCACTGGTTGAGGGTATCCAGGACCTCGGCGCCGCAGGCATCTCCTGCGCCACGTCCGAACTGGCCTCCAACGGCGACGGCGGCATGGAAGTTGAGCTGACCTCCGTCCTGCTCCGCGACCCTACCCTGACCCCGGGCGAAATCCTGATGTCCGAGTCGCAGGAACGCATGATGGCCGTTGTGACGCCGGAGAACATCGAAGCCTTCGAAGCTGTAATGGACAAGTGGGCCGTGGAGTACTCCTGGCTCGGCGAAGTCACCGACACCGGCCGCCTGATCATCACCTGGGACGGCGTAGTCATCGTGGACGTTGACCCGCGGACGGTGGCCCACGATGGCCCGGTCTACGACCGTCCGTACGCCCGCCCGTCATGGCAGGACTCGGTCCAGGCCGATACCTTCACCGGTTCAGTACAGGACGCCGGACGGCCCTCCGCTCCCGCGGAACTTGCTGCAGCCGTCACCGAGCTCGTCGCCTCGCCGAACATGTGCTCCAAAGCCTGGATCACCGACCAGTACGACCGCTACGTCGGCGGCAACACGGCCATGGCGTTCCCGGACGATGCCGGTGTGGTCCGCGTGGACGAGGAAACCGGCCTGGGCGTTGCCTTGGCCACCGATGCCAACGGCCGCTACACCTACCTTGACCCGTACTTCGGCGCGCAGCTGGCCCTGGCCGAGGCGTACCGCAACGTGGCCACGTCCGGTGCCGTGCCGATGGCCGTCAGCGACTGCCTGAACTTCGGCTCCCCCGAGGACCCGGACGTCATGTGGCAGCTCGCCGAGGCCATCCGCGGCTTGTCCGACGCCTGCATGGAACTGGGCATCCCGGTCACCGGCGGCAACGTCTCGCTGTACAACCAGACAGGCACCACCCCCATCCACCCCTCCCCCGTGGTGGCGGTACTGGGCAAGCTCGACGACGTCGCCCGCCGCACGCCGTCGGGCTGGCGCGAAGATGGCCAGGCCATCTACCTGCTGGGCACCACCGCTGCCGAACTGGACGGTTCGGAATGGGCCAACATGCGCGGCCACCTGGGCGGGCTGCCGCCGAAGGTTGACCTCGCCACCGAGCGCGCGCTGGGTGAGATCCTGATCAACGCCTCACGCGACGGCATGGTAGATTCCGCGCACGACCTCTCCGAGGGCGGCCTCGCGGCAGCATTGGTGGAGTCCTCCCTGCGCTACGGCGTCGGTGCGCGGATCGCCCTTCAGGACGTCCTGGACCGCGACGGCGTGGACCTGTTCACGGCATTGTTCTCCGAGTCCCAGGGCCGGGCGATTGTCGGCGTGCCCCGGTCGGAGGAAGTCCGGTTCAAGGACATGTGCACCGCCCGCGGCTTTGCCCATACCCGCATCGGCGTGGTGGACGCAGCCAGCGGCCAGCTGGAGATCAACGGCGTGGACACCATGTCCCTCGACGCCCTCCGCGAAGCCCACGAGGCCACACTGCCGAAGTACTTCGGCTAAACCCCTAAAGCAACGCGGGGTCGCTTCCGGCCCAATAATCCCTCGGGATTGGGCCAAAGTGACCCCGTGTTGCTTGTTTGTGGGCAGGTCAGTCCTCGCTGTGCAGCTCCCGCTGCCTGGCACTGAGAAGTTCAATCTCCGGCCGGGCAGCCACAAAACGTTCGACGGCGGTGAGCACCTCCACGAGGTGCGCCCGGTCGGCTGCCACGAGTCCCGCGCCCACCTGCGAGCGCCGGTACTGATCGTGGTCCCCCACTTCGGCAACCGAAACCTCGAAGCGGCGCTTGAGTTCAGCGAGCAGCGGCCTGATGACGGAACGTTTTTCCTTCAGGCTCTGGACATCGCCCAGGAGGATGTCGAATTCAATCCAGCCGACCCACATCAGATGGTGAGTTCTCCCATCCGGTCCCAGCCCTCGCCGTCGAGCTGGCGGCTGACGATCCGGGGGGTTTCGGCCATGGCCTGCTTGAAGTGCGCGCTTTGGACGTGGTCCCCGGCGGCATCGTCCTTGAACGCCTCGACCAGCACGAACTCGTGTGGGTCATCCACGCTGCGCGACCAGTCGAACCAGAGGTTGCCGGGTTCCTGGCGGGTTGCTTTGGTGAACCCGTCCACGAGGCCGAGCCAGCGCTCGGACCAGTCGGGCTTGACCTTGAACTTGACCACAATGAAGATCATGGAATTCCTTCTGTTCGGGGGATGGTTGGATTGCTTAGCCTGCGGCCATGGCAAGCTCGCACGCGAGGATGGCCTCGCGGGCAGGTCATGGGCGGTGGAAGCGTACTCGAGCGCGCTCCGGGTCCATGAGTCCGCGTGGGCGGGGTCGGCGATGGCCAGCATGTGAAGCGCATCGACGGCGAGGAATTCCTCGCCGAGGTGGTCCCCCAGTTCGGCCGCCTGTTCGAACAGCGGAACGGCCATGGCGGCGTGGCCGCTGGAGTTCAGGACGCGTCCGCGTTCCAGCAGGATGCGGACGCCGATGGTGGGTTCCTCCTCCCCGTCCACCGAGTCCAGGAGGGCGTCTGCCTCCTCATAGCGGCCCTGCAGGCCAATGGCCCGGCCAAGCTGGGTGGCGAGTTCGGCTTTTTCGTCGGCGTTGTAGGCGAGTTCGGCGAGGGCTTCCCGGAAGCGCTGTTCGGACAGCTCGGGATCCCCAAAATTCCATAGGCGGTCAAGGGTCACTTGGTCCAGCATGTACCTTCTCCTGATCAGCTTTCACCTGCGGCGAGTTGGCGTGCCCCTTCAACGTATCGCGTAGTGACGTGCCTCTGCGCCGCCCTGGTCACCAGGCCACCTGCCCGGTAGATCCAGTTGGCAGGCCTGCTGAAGGCAGTGATCTTTAAAAACACCCGTCCTGTGTCATCAATCTCCACCTCAAACGCTTCCTCACCCCGCGCCGGATGTCCGGGCAGTGTTCCGTAGCCGAAACCCGCAGACTGCGGACCGTCGCCCGTGACCGGCCGCCGGACCCACACAACTTCGCAGGGCGCGTTGATCCGGAACCGACCGACACCAAAGCCGCTCACCACTCGCGTTCCGGGGATCACGACGTCGGACTCGGCCCGGACGCGCAGCCCGGACCGCCGCTGCAGTTCCCACGTGAGGATTCCCTGCGCCACCCGCCGGTACAGCGCCACCCCGTCACCAAGGTAGACCTGTGACACTAGGCAGGGGAATCCTGCCGGCGGCCGGCCGTTCTCCGTGGCACCCACACCGGGGTAATCGAGTCGGCCTCCCACCAGGCGCCTGTCAGCCAACGGACCCGTCCCGGGATCCGGTCAGCCGGGCCCAACCCAGCTGTTCCTGCTGCTTGCGGCTCAGGGTGGCCACCGCCAGGTCGTAGGAGTCCTCCACCATGTCCAGGATCATGTCGTCCGGCAGTGCTCCGTCCAGCCGCACACCGTTCCAGTGGGTTTTGTTCATGTGCCAGGCACCGGCAATTTCGGGGTGGGCGGCGCGCAGCTGTTCGGCCAGTGCGGGCTCACACTTCAGGCTCACGCACAGGTCCCGGGCGTCCAGTGCGGAGGACGCGAACATCTTCGCCTTGTGCCTCGCGCCGCCGGAAACATGGGCCCGGACCTTGAACACGGACGTCTCCGGCCCGAAGGGAAAATCCTCGAAGGCACCGGGAAATGACAGGCAGACTGCCTTGAGATGTGCTGCGTCCATGGAACGAGCCTACAAAGCCCTCCGCTCCGGTGCTAGTCTGCGAAGATGTCACCTGACCAGGCCACCATCCCTGTCCTTGACCTGAGCGCCGCACGGCAGCCGTACGGCGTTTTCAGACCGGAATTCATTGACAAACTCCGGGACGCTGCCCACAACGTGGGGTTCTTCCAGATCACGGGCTATGGCGCCGCTCCCGGCCAGGCCGAGGAGCTCCTCGCCCTCATCAAGCGCTTCTTCGACCTGCCCCTCGAGGAGAGGATGACGCTGGACAACCGGCTCTCGCCGCATTTCCGTGGCTACACGCGGATGGGCACCGAGATCACGCAGGGCCGCGCGGATGCCCGCGAGCAGATTGACTACTCACCGGAGCGCGAACCCGTCCTGGACTATCCGGCAGATCAGCCGTACTGGCTGTTGCAGGGGCACAACATGTGGCCCGATGAGGCGCTCCCCGAGCTTAAGACAGCGGCCATGGCCTGGGCAGAGATGATGTCCGGTGTCGGCATGGAACTGCTGCGAGGCATTGCGGTCTCCCTCGGGCTGCCTGAGGACCACTTCGACGAACCCTTCGGCGACGAGCCCGCTTGGATGGGCAAGCTGGTGCACTATGTTGGCGGTGTGGTGGAAGCGGCAGGAGACCAGGGCGTGGGCTCACACGCGGACTACGGTTTTGTCACCCTCCTACTCCAGGACGAAGTGGGCGGACTGGAAGTCCTGCCGCCGGGAACCACCGAGTGGGCAACCGTTGAGCCTATTCCCGGGGCGCTGGTGGTGAACCTGGGTGAGATGCTGGAGGTGGCCACCGAAGGGTACCTCGCCGCCACTATCCACCGGGTACAGGCGCCGCCGCCTGGCGTTGACCGCTATTCCGTGCCGTTTTTCTGGTCCCCGCGCCTGGATGCCGTGATCGACCCCGTGCCGCTGCCGCCCGAGCTGAAGGCGCAGGCACGTGGGCTCTCGGATGACCCTATTAATCCGATGCTCGCCTCATTCGGCCTGAACATGCTCAAAGGCCGGATGCGCGCGCACCCGGATGTCACGGAACGGCACTACCCGGAATTGATGCAGCGCTGACCTGAACTCCCCTTATGCCAGTAGGCTGTTAGAGGTCGTATTTCCAGGCCTGCTGCGCGGGGCACACGTTCATCACCACAGCCAGGCCCGCAACCTTCGCCCGTTCGGCTGCGGCCTCGTCAATGACCCCCAGCTGCAGCCACACGGCTTTGGCTCCGACGGCGATGGCCTGGTCAACCACCGCGCCGACTTTCTGCGAATTCACAAAGCAGTCGACGACGTCGACGGGCAGCTTTTCTGCCGGAATGTCACCAATCGTGCGGTAGCCTGTTTCGCCGTGCACCGGGTCCCCCGGCAGGTTCACCGGAATGATCTCCATCCCCATCCTGTCGCGGATAAAGAGGGACGTATGGAAGGCGGCGCGCCACTCATTGGTGGTCAGGCCCACGATGGCCCACCGCCCCTTGGTTCGCATAAGGCGCTCAATGACTGCAGGATCGTTGGTGTGAGCCATGCCTCAAGCCTACGCCGCTTTCCCATAGACCCGAATGCCGAATTTTCGACCGCGGTTCAAGCGACTAAGAGCATGTGAACGAACATTACGCGCAGCATTCTGCCAATTTGGATTGTTTGATTCATATTTGGTCTAGTGGATAGCGACCATCCCGAGCGGCCGAGAGACCTGGATCGATGAAGCCGCAGCAACCCTGGTCAGCGGGCGCCCCCACGGCACACGCTGATAGCAAGGACAAAGCCTTGGTTACCCGGAACTGACCACTCCGGTAAGAGGCTGGACTCCGTTGGGTGCTACTGCCAGGACCGATGGAGTGATCCCATGACTGCAGTACTGACTTCCGAGCGTACCGGCGACCCGGCCAACGTCGCCATCGGCCTGCCCACCGGCTGCAGCGCAAAAGAAGGCAAAGCCAAGGTTTCCCGCCTGCTGGAGCTTGTGGGACTGGACAGCTTCGCCGTCCGCCGTCCGCGCGAAGTGTCCGGCGGCATGGCCCAGCGGGCATCCCTGGCACGTGCCTTGGCACGCAACCCCGGCGTCCTGCTGCTTGACGTGGTGCTCGAGCGCAGCGACCTGGATGTAGATGCCGCGCCCAGTGAGGCGCAGCGCAAAGTACTGGAGAAGATCGGGCCCACCTTCGTGGAAACCGGCGACGTCAAAACGCAGCAGCAGATCGACGACGCCGTGGGCTCCCTTCTCGACGACTCGCTGGTGAAGAAGGCTGATCCGTCAGCCATCAAGGGTTCCTGATGAGCCATCTGGAAAACCCCTTCCTCACCGGCAACAGTGTTGCGGACAAGCGCGCTGCAGCCGCTGCCGCAACAACGGCAGACGCCGCCCAGACGGGTGCCGTAACGGCAGCCGCTCCGGCACCGGGATGGTCTCCCGCCGGAGTCCTTTCCAGGAACTGGGCGCGTCTGCCCCTTGGCCTGATCATCCCGGCAATCCTGCTGCTTGCCTGGCAGGTGGCGTCCTCCACCGGCCTGTTCATCTCCACGCAGCGGGTGGAGATCGGGTTCCTGATCGGCGCCGCACTGGGCCTCATCCTCGGTGCCACCGTGGGCCTGTCGAAGATTGCCGACGCCCTGCTGGCCCCCGCCATCGGCGCCCTGCGCGCCGTCCCCTCGCTGGCCTGGGTACCGCTGCTGATCCTCTGGCTGAAGATCGGCGAAGACTCCAAGGTCACCCTGATCATCATCGGAGCGTTCTTCCCCGTCTTCACCACCGTTTCCCTGGCGCTACGCCACGTAGACCGGAACCTGGTCCAAGCTGCCCGCGCCTTCGGCCTCAAGGGCGTCCGGCTCCTGACGACCGTGCAGCTGCCTGCTGTGGTTCCTGCCGTCTTCTCCGGGCTGCGGCTGGCCCTGGCGCAGGCGTGGCTGTTCCTCGTGGCGGCCGAACTGATCGCCTCCTCCATGGGGCTCGGCTTCCTGCTGATCGACTCACAAAACAACGGCCGCACCGACAGGCTCTTCCTCGCCATCGTGCTGCTGGCTGTGATTGGAAAACTGGCCGACGCCCTCCTGGGCCTGGCAGAGAAATGGGCGGTAAAACGATGGGCCTGAGCACCGTACAAGCCACGCACCCCAGCACCGAGGCCGAGCGCATTGGGTTCTGGGAGGATGCCGCCCGGCGCCTTGACTGGGCCGAGCCATGGCACACCGCCCACAGTTTTGACAAGGCACGAAGGCTTAGCGGGCCGGAAGTTCCCGTCGAGGACGCCGAGTACTCCGTGCCCCGCATTGAATGGTTCGCCGGTGGCCGCCTGAACGTGACCTACAACTGCGTGGACCGCCATGTGGAAGCAGGCCGGGGCGGCAAGGTTGCGCTCTACTTTGAAGGCGAGCCGGGCGACCGCCGCGCCATTACCTACGCCGAACTCCAGCGTGAGGTGGCCAAGGCCGCCAACGCGCTCTTGGGGCTGGGCATCACCAAGGGCGATCGCGTGGTCATCTACCTGCCGGTCATCCCTGAAACCGTCATCATCACCCTCGCCGTGGCGCGGATCGGAGCCATCCACTCCCTGGTGTTCGGCGGTTTCTCGGCCGAGGCGTTAAAGTTCCGCGTCGAGGACACCCAGGCCAAGCTGCTGGTCACCACGGACGGCCAGTTCCGCCGTGGCGTGGCCGTGCCCGTCAAGGACAACGCTGACGCGGCGGTCGCCGGGGACAACGCCATCGAGCACGTCCTGGTGGTCAACCGCACCACCCCGGCGGACGAGCTCGATGCCGTCCCCATGACTGAAGGCCGCGACGTCTGGTGGCATGACGCCGTCGGGACCGCCCCTGACGTCCACGAACCCGAAGCATTCGACGCCGAGACTCCCCTGTTCATCATGTACACGTCCGGGACCACCGGTAAGCCCAAGGGCCTGGTCCACACCTCCGGCGGCTACCTCACGCAGGCGTCTTGGAGCTACGAGCACCTGTTCAGCAACCCGGATTCTACGCTCCGGGACCAGGACGTGCACTGGTGCACCGCGGACCTCGCCTGGGTCACTGCGCATACCTACGAGATTTACGGGCCGCTCTCCAACGGCGTTACCCAGGTGATCTTCGAAGGCACCCCGAACACCCCGCACCCGGGCCGGCACTTCGAAATCATCGAACGTTACGGTGTCACGCAGTACTACACGGCGCCCACCCTGGTCCGGTCCCTCATGGGCTGGTTCCCGGACGGCGTGCCGGACACCTACAACCTCTCCTCCATCCGGATGCTCGGCACCGTGGGCGAAGCAGTCAACCCCGAAGCCTGGCGCTGGCTGCGCCACAACGTGGGCGCCGGCACCGCGCCCGTGGTGGACACGTGGTGGCAGTCGGAGACCGGTGCAACCATCCTCTCCCCCACTCCGACGGACACCGAGTTCAAGCCCGGCTGCGCGGCACGTCCGCTGCCCGGGGTCAGCGCCCGAATCGTGGACGCCGCCGGCAATACAGTTCCGCCGGGTGTGCAGGGTTTCATTGTGGTTGACGCTTTTGGTCCGTCCATCGCGCGGACCGTCTGGGGCAACCCCCAGCGCTACCTCGATTCGTACTGGCGGCAGTACGCCGAACAGGGCTGGTTCCTGGCCGGCGACGGTGCCAAGTACGACGCCGACGGCGACATCTGGATCCTGGGCCGGGTGGACGACACCCTCAACGTCTCCGGCCACCTGCTGTCCACCATCGAGATCGAGTCTGCGCTGGTGGCCCACCCGGATGTGGTGGAGGCCGGCGTGTGTCCGGTGGCTGACCCCAAGACCGGGCACGCGATCGTCGCATTCGTTGTCCTAAAGGCAACCGGTCGGATGATCGAACCTGGGGCCACGCCAGCAGGGTCCCCTGACCGGGCTTGCGAGGTTAGGGGACTGGTGGGGACCGAGGAGCTCCGCAACCACGTCGCGAAGGCGATCGGCCCGATCGCCAAGCCGCGCGACGTCGTGGTGGTTCCTGACGTGCCCAAGACCCGCAGCGGCAAAATCATGCGCCGGCTGCTGACCCAGCTATTTGAGGGGACCGCCCTGGGCGACACCACCTCACTCCAGAACGAACCGGCCATCGCCGGAATCCAGGACGTCCTGCGCAAGCGGGCCCTAGCAAAGGAAAATTTATGAACGACATCAGCAATGTTGCCCGTCTTTCCGAACCGCTGAAGTTCGCATACTGGGTGCCGAACGTTTCGGGCGGCCTGGTTGTCTCCACCATCGAGCAGCGGACCGGTTGGGACTTCGACTACAACAAGAAGCTGGCGCGGATCGCCGAGAACTCCGGCTTCGAGTATGCCCTGACGCAGACCCGCTACGCAGCTTCCTACGGCGCCGACAAGCAGCACGAGGCCACCTCGTTCAGCCTTGCCCTGCTGGCGGCGACCGAGCGGCTGAAGGTCATCTCCGCAGTGCACCCCGGCATGTGGCACCCAGGCGTGCTGGCAAAATACATCATCACGGCGGACCACATCTCCAACGGCCGTGCGGCCGTCAACATCGTCTCCGGCTGGCTGAAGGCCGAATTCGAAAACTTCGGCCTGCAGTGGCTGGAGCACGACGAGCGCTACGTCCGGACCGAGGAATTCATCAAGGTACTGCGCGGCCTGTGGACCGAGCAGGAGTACAGCCAGTCGGGCAAGTTCTACAACATCACCGACTTCACCCTGAACCCGGCCCCGGTTGATGTACCGGGCCGCGCGCACCCGGAGATCTTCTTCGGCGGCAACTCCACGGCGGCGCAGGCCACGGCCGGCCGCGTTGCTGACTGGTACTTCTCCAACGGCAAGGACCTCGAAGGCTTCAAGGAGAACATCGCCGGAGTGGTGGCTGCTGCCGGCGAAACGAAGCGTGGCACCGACGGCGCCCTCGCAGCGCCCCGGTTCGGACTCAACGGCTTTGTCATTGCCCGCGATTCCGAGAAGGAAGCCCGCGACACCCTCCGCGAAATCGTGGCGAAGGCACACAAGCCTGCAGTCGAGGGCTTCCGCGACGCCGTGCAGGAAGCCGGCGCGTCCACGAAGGACGGCAAGGGCATGTGGGCCGATTCCAGTTTCGAGGACCTGGTCCAGTACAACGACGGCTTCAAGACCCAGCTGATCGGCACCCCGGAGCAGATCGCCGAACGGATTGTTCAATACAAGAAAATCGGCGTCAACCTGTTTCTCACCGGTTACCTGCACTTCCAGGAGGAAGTGGCCTCCTTCGGCCAGGACATCCTGCCGATCGTCCGCGAACTCGAAGCCGACCTGGCGCGCAAGAACGGCACCGAGCTTCTGGTGGTCGAGCCTGTCGAGACCGGGGTTCCGGCAAGCTCAACCACCGGGCTGGTGAACGCGTAATGTCTGACCGCAAATTCGGTTTCCGCACCCGCGCCCTGCACGCCGGCGGCACCCCCGACGCCGAGCACGGCGCCCGCGCGGTGCCCATCTACCAGACCACGTCCTTCGTATTCAAGGACACCCAGGACGCCGCCAACCTATTCGCGCTGCAGAAGTACGGCAACATCTACTCCCGGATCGGCAACCCCACCGTGGCCGCGTTCGAGGAACGCATCGCCTCGCTGGAAGGCGGCATCGGCGCTGTTGCCACGTCGTCGGGCATGGCAGCGGAGTTCATCACCTTCGCCGCACTGACGCAGGCCGGCGACCACATCGTGGCTGCGTCCCAGCTCTACGGCGGCACCGTCACCCAGCTGGATGTCACCCTGCGCCGCTTCGGTGTGGACACCACCTTTGTTCCCGGCACCGATCCCGCGGACTATGCCGCGGCGGTCCAGGAAAACACTAAGGCAATCTTCGTCGAGGTGGTGGCCAACCCGTCGTCGGAGGTCCAGGACCTGGAAGGGCTGGCAAAGGTAGCGCGCGACGCCGGGATCCCCCTGGTGGTCGACGCCACCTTGAGCACGCCGTACCTCGTGCGCCCGATCGAGCACGGGGCGGACATCGTGATCCACTCCGCGACGAAGTTCCTCGGCGGGCACGGCACCACCCTGGGCGGCGTGATCGTGGAAAGCGGGCGCTTCGACTGGGGCAACGGCAAGTTCCCCATGATGACCGAACCCGTCGCCTCCTACGGCAACGTCTCTTGGTGGGGGAACTTCGGCGAGTACGGGTTCCTGACCAAGCTGCGCTGCGAGCACCTGCGGGACATCGGCCCCGCGCTGTCGCCGATGTCGGCGTTCCAGCTGCTGCAGGGCGTGGAGACGCTTCCGCAGCGCCTCGACGAACACCTGAAGAACGCCCAGGCCGTGGCCGAATGGCTCGAGGCTGATGACCGCGTGGCCTACGTGAATTTCTCCGGCCTGCCCTCGCATCCGCACTTCGAACGGGCACGGAAGTACCTGCCGCTGGGTCCCGGCTCGGTATTCTCCTTCGGCGTGAAAGGCGGCCGTGCCGCCGGCCAGACGTTCATTGAGTCCCTGCAACTGGCCTCGCATCTGGCCAACGTGGGCGACTCCCGGACCCTGGTCATCCACCCCGGGTCCACGACCCACCAGCAGCTCAGCCCGGAACAGCTCGAGTCCGCCGGTGTTCCCGAGGACCTGATCCGCATCTCCGTGGGGCTTGAAGACATCGACGATATTCTGTGGGACCTGGACCAGGCACTTACTGAGGCCTCAGCAGCGGTGGTTGAGCTTGTCGACACCGGGGATTCGACAAGCTCAACCACCGAAGCCTGCACGATTGGAGCACGCGCATGAGCATCGAAACCCGGACCTGGGAAGGCCCGTCCGCACCGGAGCGCCTGAACCTGCTGCGAGCAGCCAAGTCGATTGCCATCGTGGGCGCCTCGGACAAGCCCTCACGCGCCAGCTACTTCGTGGCCACCTACCTGCAGTCTTCCACGCGGTACAAGGTGTACTTCGTGAACCCCGTGGTAAGGGCAATCCTGGGCGAGCCGACCTACGCCTCGCTGGCCGATCTTCCCGAGAGCCCGGACATCGTGGACGTGTTCCGCAAGCACGATGACCTCCCCGGCGTCCTGGACGAAGCCATCGCGGCCGGCACCAAAACCCTGTGGCTGCAGCTCGGCTCCTGGCATGAGGCGGTGGCCGCCGACGCAGAGGCAGCAGGGCTGAACGTGGTGATGGACCGGTGCGTGAAGATCGAACACGCACGGTTCCACGGCGGCCTGCACCTGGCAGGTTTCGATACCGGCGTGATCTCGTCCCGCCGGCAGCTCCTGTCCTGACGGGACCTGCCACGGGAACCCCTGATTAGCGGTTGAACTCCTTCAGCCAGATTGAACCGGGGCCGGCATCGCCGGCTCCGGTTTTTTCTGTTGTGCCCCGGCCCATCGTTACCGGGGCGAGGACCACTGAGGTCAGGTTGTCGAGGACGGCGGAGGCTTCGCTCACGGGCTTGCCTGCATTTTCGAGCTCGTCAGCGCGGTCGCTGCCTGACCCTCTGCCAGGATTGCGGCCTTCCCAGGAAGTTTCGCCTTGCGGGTCACTGCCGCCGTTGGTGCCGCCTGCTGCGTTCCGGGAGGAGCCGCCGTCGGCCGCTGCCTTGCCCGGCGCTGCAGCACCCCGGTCCTGTTCCTGACTGCGGCCTGGACCCTTCTCCTGCGCAGCTCTCCCGGGCGCGTCAGTTCCCGGCCCGTCAGTTCCCGCATCTGCGGTCCCCTGCGCGGCCGGCGCCGCAGTGTCAGGCGAGCCGATTTTGCGGCGGCCGCAAACGGCAGGTCGCCGGTGGCTGCGCCGGCACTCTTCCCCATCACTTCCTCGGCCTACTCAACCGTCAGGGCGGCGACAAGGCGCAGGGCCAGGACCTCCCGCTGTTCATCCGGGCGGATGCCCAGGAGATTCTGGACCTCCTGCGGCGAGATCCGTTCCATGGCCGGGTCCTCGGCCGAGGACTCCTCGCGCCCGTCCAGGTCGGGTTCGAACGGTAGCTCAACAGGTGTGCGGCGCTGCCGTCGGTGCTCATCCACCATCCGGGCATGAGCCACCGAGAACACAAAGGTTCGCAGTCCGGCCACGCCGCCGGTAACCGTCGCCAGCCTCGGCAGGATGTCGAGGAAGACTTCCTGCATAACAGCCTCCGGATCTTCTACCCCGCGGGCTGTGAGGTAGCCCAGAACCTGTGGCGCATAGGATCGGTACACGATGCTGAAAAGCTCGGGTTCGCGGGCACGCGCACGCAAAACGTCATCGGTCAGCACATCGGTCACAGACGTAGGGCCTTCGGTGGGGGGCTCTGCTTGCCCCGCTAACTTTGCCCTCGGGTAACCAGGCTGCGGCCAACGAAACGTGGTCCGTCAAGGAACAAAAGGGCCGGTCTGGAACATGATGGGGGACAAGTTCCAGACCAGCGCTTCATAGGGGTAATCGCTCCGGACCTGCCGGGTGTTACGCCTTGTCAAAAAAACTTTTGAAATTCTCTGGCTCCTGGTTCGGGCTTAGGGCAAGGACACCAGACTCCGGCGGGCGCCTCAGACGGCTCCGGTCCACCGCGCCCTCGGTACGCTGCCCCGCACCGTATCGAAGTGGGCAAAAGCGCGGACCCGGCTGACCGGAACACGCTGCTCGTCACAGGCCGGCTCGGCTGCCGCAGCCGGAGCGGCCGCGTACGGGGCCGGCGCCGGGGTGCGCTGGTCACGAAGGCCGGCGGCGGAAAGGTCGGTAACAAGACCTGTTCCGGCGCACTCGCGGATGGCGGCAATTCCAGCCGCAACGGCCGGCTTGTCCGCGAAGGCCCCGGACACCGCCATCACGGTGCCGTCCGGCGCCTTGAGCCTGAATCTGAGCAGCGAATCGGAGTCGAGAAAAACTTCAAACGTCCCAGCCATATCAAAATCCTTCCGGTCAGCGGAGGTCCCTCCCGGTGGCGTCATTGTCACCTGGCAGGCCCGGACGCATCCCTGCGCCATCATCCCGCGGGTCTTGTCGAACGATCTGTTGATCAGTTCACCTTATGTTAAAAGTCTGGCGGCCGTGCCTGCAGCCTCACAAGGCCGGCGGGGTTAACCCTATGTAAATTGCGTCCATCCGCTCCGCATACAGCGGCGGCGGGCCACCCCCAAGGGTGACCCGCCGCCGTCGCACGTTCTAAAACGTCAGTCGTTGATGAGGTCGCGTACCACGATGGTCTGGTCCCGGTCAGGGCCGACGCCGATGGCCGAGAAGCGCGTCCCGGAGAGCTTTTCCAGGGCCAGCACGTAGTTGCGTGCGTTCTCCGGGAGGTCCTCCAGGGTGCGGGCGCCGGTGATGTCCTCGGTCCAGCCGTCGAAGTATTCGAAGATGGGCACGGCGTGGTGGAACTCGGTCTGGGTCATCGGCATTTCGTCGTGCCGGACACCGTCCACGTCGTAGGCGACGCATACCGGGATCTGTTCGATGCCGGTGAGGACGTCCAGCTTGGTGACGAAGTAGTCCGTGAAACCGTTGACCCGGGAAGCGTGGCGGGCCAGGACTGCGTCGTACCAGCCACAGCGGCGGGGACGGCCGGTGTTGACGCCGAACTCACCGCCGGTCTTCTGCAGGTACATGCCCATCTCGTCGAACAGTTCCGTGGGGAACGGGCCGGCGCCAACGCGGGTGGTGTAGGCCTTGATAATGCCGATGGAACGCGAGATCCGGGTGGGTCCGATGCCGGAACCAACGGACGCGCCGCCCGCCGTCGGGTTGGAGGATGTGACGAAGGGGTAGGTGCCGTGGTCCACGTCCAGGAACGTTGCCTGGCCGCCTTCCATCAGCACTACCTTGCCCTCGTCGAGGGCGTTGTTGAGGACCAGCGTGCTGTCGATAACCAGCGGGCGCAGGCGCTCGGCGAAGGAGAGGAAGTAGCTGACGATCTCGTCCACCACGATGTCGCGGCGGTTGTAGACCTTGACCAGGAGTTCGTTCTTCTGGCGCAGCGAACCTTCCACCTTCTGGCGGAGGATGGATTCGTCGAAGACGTCCTGGACTCGGATGCCCAGGCGGGCCACTTTGTCCATATAGGCCGGGCCGATGCCGCGGCCGGTGGTGCCGATGGCACGGCTGCCAAGGAAACGCTCGGTGACCTTGTCCAGCACCTGGTGGTAGGGCGCAACCAGGTGGGCGTTGGCGGAAACGCGGAGCTTGGAGGTGTCCGCGCCGCGGGCTTCCAGACCGTCGATTTCCTGGAACAGGGCTTCGAGGTTCACTACACAGCCGTTGCCGATGATCGGAATCGCGTTGGGGCTCAGGATGCCGGCCGGAAGGAGCTTGAGCTCATACTTCTCACCGCCTACGACGACGGTGTGCCCGGCGTTGTTGCCGCCGTTCGGCTTGACGACGTAATCAACGCGCCCCCCGAGAAGATCGGTGGCCTTGCCTTTTCCTTCGTCGCCCCACTGGGCTCCTACGATCACGATTGCTGGCATGGGATCCTCCCCCATTCGTTCGGGCCGCACAGTTCCGCCACCGAAATGGCAGATCTGGTGAAGCACCGTTCATGAGAATGCCCCGAAGGCAACAGCCCGGCCGGGCCGCGACGGCGGCCAGCCACGCAAGAGTTCCGGGGCTCTTACCACCCAAGTTTAGCCGATCACAGACTTTGTCCACTTAGGAGGCCGCCTGCGGCCCTTCGTTGGGGGTGGTGGGGTAAAGGATGGACCCGGAAACCAGTTTCCCGTCGCGTTCGCTCCGGGTGCCCTGGTGGTGCAGATCAATCATGCGGCTACAGCTGCCAGCACCAGGGCTCCGGAAACGGCGAGGGTCCTGAAGGTTGCCAAGGTTTGGTTCACAGCGCGTACCTCTTTCGAGTGCAATTGGGGTGCGGCCAGCCGCGACATTTTTGATCGCGGACTGTGACAGAAGCCAACCAAGCTATACAGGTTATGTCAACGTCTTTGACGGCCTTTGTCCCCCGATTTCAGCCGGAAAGCGGCACCCCTCGCCCGGCGTTTCGTTTTGCGGGACTTGATAGACTGATAAAGATCGACTAGGAATCGGTCCACACCACATTTCAAACCATCCCGGAATGGTTGCGTCCCCGTGCGCCCATTTTCCGGATTGGCGCAGCACCGAGCCCCGCAGGAGACATTGCACTATATGACAGCCCTGGCCCCCGAATCTTTCCGTGAACAGCTCCTGAGCCGCCGCTACGAACCCAATGTTGCCGGCGTCAACGAACTGTGCGATTCCCTGCAGAGCGTCAAGCCCCACACCGAAGTCCCCTACGTCGACCCCATGCACGACGTGGACGAATGCCGCATCATCAGCCTCTACTCCAACATCGGCGAGGCTGACCCGTCCGGCTTTATGACCGCAGGCGACGACGACGCCGCTACCCGTATGCTCGGAATCCAGTGGAAGCTCGGCCTGCGCCCTGAGTTCGTGATGCCGTGGAACGTTCACCCGTGGCACACCCCCGGCGAGGTCAACGGCAAGTTCACGCCGGACCAGATCTCCTCCGGCCTTAAGCCGCTGCTCAAGTTCCTCGCCCTGGTCCCGCGCGCCTCCGTGATCGTGGCCCACGGCACCGAAGCCAACCGCCTGGCCAACCTGCTGCTGAAGACCGAGGTGCCCATGATCTGGCGGCGCGGCCTGAAGACCTACAAGGTCCGTTCCCTCAGCGGCCGGGCGTTCGCCGGAACCCCGGCCCGTCAGGAGCAGTACCTCGAGGAAATGCGCGTCGTCTATGCGGACGCCATGGCCCGCACCGGTCTGGCGAAGGCCGCCAGCTGATATGTAGCCTGCCCGGCCCCACCGGAAAGCACGACGGCGGGCGGTTACCTTTCTTCTGAAAGGTAACCGCCCGCCGTCGTACTTTAACAAAGCAACGCGGGGTCACTTTCGGCCCAATCCGGGGTCCGGAGAGGGCGGAAAGTGACCCCGCGTTGTGTTTCTACTTGGCCTCGATGGCGGCCTTCGCGGCCGGGTCCGAGTCGTTCAGGAACTTCTCGATGCGCTCGGGTTCCTCGGCTTCGCCGATGGCCGCGGACGCACGGCCCAGCGAGTAGAGTGCCCGCAGGAAGCCGCGGTTGGGTTCGTGCTCCCACGGGATAGGGCCCACGCCGCGCCAGCCGTTGCGGCGCAGCGAGTCCAGGCCGCGGTGGTAGCCAACCCGCGAGTAGGCGTAGGAATCGATGGTGCGGCCTTCGGCCCACGCCTCCTCCGCGAGTACCGCCCACAACAACGACGAGGTGGGGTGCTTCTCCACCAGGTCCAGGGCTTCCGCGCCGGCGTCCAGCTGATGGTAGACGTCCGTTTCGGCAGGAAGGAGCGTGGGCTCGGGGCCCATCAGGTTCTTACGAAATTCGTCGGACATGACTAGAACGTCTTGCCGGCGGAGCCGAGCTGCTTGGTTGCCTCCACGACGCGGGCGGCAAGGCCTGCCTCGGCGGAGGCACCCCAGACGCGCGGATCGTACAGCT